>CAYULR010000037.1:0-3497 GCA_964445685.1 uncultured Algimonas sp. | reverse complement strand
CTTCGTAGAGGATGGCCTCTTGGGGCTCGGCGAAGCGCGTACCGTAGTTGCGGGCCGTGGCCGGGTCGTAGTTGTTGGGCAGAAGGCCGGCCGCCTGCAGGGCGGGACCGTCCGCGAGGAACGGACGCGAGTCGCGCGACAGGTTGAAGGACGAGGCCTTGAAGCCCGTCGCCACGGCGCCGTAGATCGAGAGATCGTTGGACACTTCGTAGTTGCCCCGGATGGACCAGGTCAGCTTGTCGTCGTTGCGCTCGCCGCTTCCCACACCGTTCGGGAAGCCGAGGAATTGCGGCTGGAACTGCAGGGCCGTCAGACCCAGGAGCGGGTTGTTCGGACCGGCGGCCGTTGCGGCGGCACCAGCCTGGACCTGCTGCACGAAGCCTTGGGCCTGCGGGCCGAAGGCACCGGACGCGGCGGCCTGGAGGTTGGCCGGCGTGAACGGAAGTCCGCCCAGCGCCTGGGAGAAGGACGGGATGCCGGCGGCGGCGTTGCCCGAGAGGAACAGGTTGGTCGCGATGATGGTCGCACCGTCCGCGCCCGTCAGGGACAGGTTGGAGAAGGTGTCGTTGTTCACCGTGCTGCCCGTCACGTCCTTGGAGACGTTAGTGTAGTTCAGGCCACCGGTCAGCGTGAAACGGTCGGTCACTTCGAAGTCGACAGTGCCGAACAGGCTGTACGTTTCGTCGGACTGGGTGAAGGTCTCGCGGATGAAGACCTGGTCGCCGAACAGCTCGCCCGGCTGGACCTGCGGAAGGATGGCTTCCAGACCTGGAAGCGCGCCCTGCGCCAGGATGTTCAGGTAGCCGCGCAAATCCGCACCATAGCCGAGCGTGTTGTTCACATCGACGTTCTCGTCGAAGTAGAACGCGCCGAGCTGGAAGTTGAACGGACCGGCATAATTGGACGTCAGGCGGACTTCCTGCGTGAACGTCTCGATGTCCGTGCCGCGCTGGTCGCTGTCGAGCAGGTCGAGCGTGGTGAAGTCGGAGTCGCCATCCGTCAGGCTGTCATTTTCGCGGTAGGCCGTGATGGAGGTGAAGGTCAGATCGTTGTCGAAGTCATAGTCGAACTGACCGGACAGGCCCCAATCCTGCAGCGTGTTTTCCGGCGCGAAGTTGACGAAGGCCACGCGGGAGAAGGGCTCCAGAGCACTGCCCTGGATCTGCGTGCCGCCCAGACCCGTCAGGATCTGCGTCACGGGGGACTGCACGAAGGTCTGCGTGCCGCAGCACACTTCGTCGATCTCGCCATAGTCGGCGATGAAGCGCATGGAGAGCTTGTCGTTCGGCTCCGCCAGCAGCTGGCCGCGCAGGTTGAAGCGGTTGCGGTCGTTCAGGTCGTCGCCGCCATTGGCGTTCACGATGAAGCCGTCACGGCGCAGGAAGGACCCGCCCAGCGAGTAGGCGACCGTGTCCGACAGCGGGCCGGTCATGAAGGCGCGGGTCTGGAACAGGTTGAAGTTCCCGCCCCCGACTTCGACATAGCCTTCCTTGGTGAATTGCGGAGCTTCGGTCACGACGCTGATGACACCGGCCGAGGCGTTCTTGCCGAAGAGTGTGGATTGCGGGCCAGGCAGCACTTCGACGCGTTGCAGGTTCGGCAGGTCGCCGATCTGCGCGGCGGAGCGCGAGCGGTACACGCCGTCGATGAACACACCCACGGACGGCTCGATGCCCGGGTTGTTGGCGCCGTTGCCGAAGCCGCGGATCACGAAGTCTGTCTGGATGGAGGACTGGAGCTGGCTGACGCGGAGGGACGGAACGACCGATTGCAGGTCGAGGATGTCCTGGATCTCGGCGCGCTCGATAGTCTCGAAGTCCGTGACCGTCACTGCGACGGGCGTGTCCTGCAGCGTGGTCTGGCGCTTGGTGGCCGTAACGATGATTTCGTCATCGGCGTTTTGAGCGAAAGCCGGTGTCGCGACGAGGGCGAGAGCGGCGGTGGAAGTCGCGAGAAGCGAACGTGTCTTGATCATGGAGGTCCCGTGCATGTTGTTTCCCAGCCGCTCGTACGGCGACATTGGTTCCACGCTTAAGAAGCACATTACATGCCTGCAAGGGTCGCAAACGGCAGAAGCTGAAAAGAATCCACACCTGTGGTTTTATAGTCACAGGCAAGCATCCGCGCATGGAAGCCCGCCCTTCCATTCATTTATCGACAGGCGAAACATCACGGATGTAGCCGGGAATCGCAGTGTCTCGCCCTTCCCTTGCGCCCGTGCTGCGTATTAGAGGGCGCGCAACTTAAGTTTAGTCTCGAAAACACAGGAGTTTCGACCATGGCCGAAGCATTCATCTACGACGCGGTTCGCACGCCGCGCGGCAAGGGCAAGAAAGACGGCAGCCTTCACGAGATCACGCCCGTCCAGCTCGCCTCGCAGGTCATGCAGGCCATTCCGGACCGTCTGAACATCGACAAGAGCGCCGTGGAAGACGTGGCCTTCGGCTGTGTGTCGCCCGTGGGCGAACAGGGCGCGGTCATCACGCGCACGGCCATCCTGGATGCGGGCTACCCCGACCAGACGTCCGGCATCCAGGTCAACCGCTTCTGCGGCTCCGGCCTCGAAGCGTCGAACATCGCGGCCGCGAAAGTCATGTCCGGCGAATGCGAGATGGCCATGGGCGGCGGCGTCGAATCGATGTCCCGCGTCCCGATGGGTTCCGACGGCGGCGCGATGGTCACCGCCCCGCAAGCCAGCTTCGACGCCTACTTCGTCCCGCAAGGCATCTCCGCCGACCTGATCGCGACCAAGTACGGCTTCTCCCGCGACGATGTCGACGCCTACGCGGTCGAAAGCCACAAGCGCGCCTCCAAAGCCTGGGAAGAAGGCCGTTTCGACAAATCCATCGTCCCCGTGAAGGACGTGATGGGCGTGGACATCCTGTCCCGCGACGAAACCATCCGCCCCAAGACGGACATGCAGGCCCTCGGCGCGCTGAACCCGTCCTTCGCCATGCTGGGCCAGAACTTCGGCTTCAACGACGTTGCGCAACTGCGCTACCCCGAAGTCGAAAAGATCAACCACGTCCACCACGCCGGCAACAGCTCCGGCATCGTGGACGGCGCGTCCGCCCTCCTGTTCGGCTCCAAAGCCGCCGGTGAGCGCCTGGACATCAAGCCGCGCGCACGGATCAAATCCATGGCCTCCATCGGCTCTGACCCGACCATCATGCTGACCGGTCCCGAGTTCGCCGCGCAGAAGGCGCTGAAGACGGCGGGCATGGACGCGTCGGACATCGACATCTTCGAGCTGAACGAAGCCTTCGCAGCCGTCGTGCTGCGCTTCATGCAGGCGCTGGACGTGGACCACGACATCATCAACGTGAACGGCGGCGCCATCGCCATGGGCCACCCGCTGGGAGCCACGGGCGCCATGATCCTCGGCACCATGGTCGACGAGCTGGAGCGCGCGGACAAGGAAACCGCCCTCGTCACGCTTTGCATCGGCGGCGGCATGGGCATCGCGACCATCATCGAGCGCGTCTAAGACTTTACGG
>CAYULR010000036.1:0-14643 GCA_964445685.1 uncultured Algimonas sp. | reverse complement strand
TGCGCCACGTCCTGCTGCTGCGCGGTCTTCAGCGACTTGGACAGCGCATCGTAGAGCACGACCCGCTGCTTGGTGTCGGTCGAGAGCTTGTTCAGCAGCACCATCTGCGTGGCGATCTGGTTCTGCAGCGAATCCATCCAGGTCTTGCCCTTCTCGATATAGCGCTCCAGCGTCTGGCTCTCGGACAGTTTCACCTGCTCCAGCTGCGCGAGTTCGTTGTGGCGGGAGTTGACGGTCGCCAGCTCGCTCTCCAGCCGCGCGCGTTCCTTGGCGTCGGTCGCGACCGAGAGCTTGTTTTCCAGCTCGATGATCTGCGGGTCGAGCGCGGTGATTTCGGTCTTGATCTGCTCCAGCGTGTCCAGCGCGGTTTCCCGGTCGGCCAGTGTCTTCTGCAGATTGCCTTCGACCTGCGTCTTGTGACGGCCGAGCTCGTTCAGCTGTTCCTGAAGCATGGCCTGGATGGTGTTGGACTTGCCGATCAGGTCCTGCAGCTTGTCTTCAATCGTGGCGGCGCGGATGCGCTCACTGCGCAGGCTTTCCGCGCGCTGCTTGGAGAAGATGCCGACGAACTTCTCCCAACCCGTCTTGGAGCGCATCGCGTCGAAATCCTTGGAAAAGCCGGACGTGACGTCGTCCAGACCCATGATGAGCTCCGCGATGTTGGCGTTCATCAGCTCCGTATGGGCGTGGACGTCGTCCAGCGACGCCGTTTCCAGATCCATGGAGATGTCTGTGCCTTGCGCCATCTTGGACCGGGCCGTGTCGATGCGCGTGGACAGTTCCGCGATGCGGGACTGCGCTTCGGCGACCTCTTTCTTCGATTGCTGAATCTGGGCGTCCAAACTGGCCATGCGCGTCTCCTCTCGTGATTTATGGAATTCCTATACTATCGACTTAAGCAGACACATATCGAATTTCAATAAAGCGGCCTCCGCTTTCTCGAAAACAGCGTTCAGACGAAGGAAGGGCGCGCGGCGTTGCAGCAGGACAGCGTGCGCCCTATCTGCGACCCATGCCGATCTGCCACCGCCCCCGCACCGTTATCCGCCTCGCCGGGGAGGGTGTCCATGACTGGTTCGCCGGTCTGATCACTAACTCGCTCGGCGCGTCTGTGACGTTCGCCGCGCTGCTCACACCGCAGGGCAAGATCATCGCGGATTTCTTAGTCACCGACCGGGGAGACCACCTGCTGGTGGACACGCCCCCGCACATGGGCGGCCCGCTGCTCAAGCGGCTGAAGATGTACCGCCTGCGCGCGCCCATTGAGATCGAGGACGTGTCGGACACGCACCACGTCCACTGTCTGTGGAACACGGAAGACGAGACGCGAGGGCAGGACGACCCACGCCTGCCTGCGCTGGGACAGCGGTTGATTGCTGATGCGCCGATGGCCGGAACCGGAGATTGGAATGCGCACCGCCTGTCGCTCGGCGTGCCGGACAGCGAATGGGACTTCGGCGTGCAGACGACCTTCCCGGCCGACGCCTGCATGGACCAGCTGAACGGCGTGGATTTCCAGGGCGGCTGCTTCGTCGGCCAGGAAGTCGTGTCGCGCATGAAGCGGATGACGACGGTGCGCAAACGCATGCGCGGACTGGTGCTGGAAGGCCCTGCGCCCTCAATGGCAGAAGACGGCGACAAGATCCTCGCGGGCGAACGCAATGTCGGCCAGGTGCTCCACGTCCACGACGGCATGGCGATGGCGCTGGTCCGGCTCGACCGCCTGCGCGAAGCGACCGAGAGTCCGACTGTGCGCGGGGCTCCCGTGCGCGTGCTCGACAGCGTGCTGGGAACGGACGACTAGAGGACCGCACCCAGGATCAGTCCGGTCATCACCGCGATGACCACGAGCAGCCCCGTATTCAAACTAATCAGCGCGAATAGGACGAAGCGCCGTTTGCGCGGCGGCAGCATGTGAACGGGCGGACGCTTGCGCGGCGACAGCGGCACGCCCCTGCCGTCCCAGACCTCCACCAGCGCCTGGCGCGACAGCTCCGTCAGCGTCAGGCCGCGCGCCTCCGCAATGGCCTGCAGTCTCTGCTTCTGTTCGAAGTCCAGCCGGACCTCGATCTTTTCCGTTTTCTTCACGGCTGTCCTCATGCTCGAAAGTGAGGCGTGGAGAAGAGGGCAGGTCCGATGCGGGCGCAAGACAAATCGCGTCGGGCAAATGTCGGGGGCTCAGTCTTGCGGGTCTCAGCCTTGAGTGTCTTGCGGCGGGTCGAAGCGTTGCGTGACGGCGTGGAGCTCGATCTCGACATCCGTCAGGGCGCTCAGGCGCGCACTCGTCTCCGCGCGTGCGACGCGGCTGGGACGGGCCTGCAGAGAGACCGACGGCATGGGCTTCATCTCGCAGCCTTGCGCGTCCACGATGCAGGACTGCGCGTCCACGCGGAGCAACAGGCCGTCTTCGTCCGGCCGGGTCGCAAGCGCGATGCGGATCGTCTGCCCGTCCCCGGGGTCGAGCTCGAAGGTACGGTCTTCCGCGCGGTCCACCGGGATGTCGAAGGCGATGGACTGTCTGCCCACGATGCCGCCCAGCTCCGAGCGGGTGTAGGACTGCGCGATGACTTGGACCGTCTTCGGGTAGCTGAGCTTTGCGAGACCGGGTCCGGACGCGCCGCCCGTGTCCAGCAAGGCGAACGCCACCGCCGTCACCAGGATGGAAAAGCCCGATAAAAACAACGCCGCGACGGCAATCTGCCCCGGCCATTTCGGATAGGCCGGAGCCGCCACGCCGAGCTCCGCGGCGAGTGCGTCGCGCACCACGTCGCTGACCGTCTGGCCGCGGCGTTCCGCGATGGCGGACAGGCGTTCCTTCTCTTCGTGATCGACGCGCAGTTCGATTTTTTCCGTCTTTTTCATGGCTCTTGTCTCGCATTCGTCCGTGTCGGACAAAACGTACGACACGCAAACTGAACCCGCCAAGTCCAATCGCGTCGGACGGCGCGTCGGTCGTGTCATGACGACGTTGCGCCGCGCGCTGGGTCCGCTATTCACAAGTCATGTCCGCCGTCACCATCCGCCGCAACGACCCCGACGCCCTGCCGCGCTTCGCCGCGCTGAATGCGCAATGGATCGAGGAACTGCATTTCCTCGAAGACAGCGACAAGGCAATGGTGGCCGATCCGTCCATCTACCTGGCCAATGGCGGCCTCGTCTTCTCCGCCCATATCGACGGCGAAGTCGCAGGTGCGTGCGCGCTCAAACCCCACCTGTCCGGCCCGCATGAAGGGCAGTGGGAGCTGACCAAGATGGCGGTGGACGGCGATTTTCGCGGCCAAGGGGTCGGGCAGTCCCTGATGGACGCGGTCCACACCCACGCAAAAGACGCGCTCTGCCTCGACCGCATCTTCCTGCTGTCCAACACCAAGAACGCCCCCGCCCTGCGCCTGTACGAACGCAATGGCTGGACCGTGAACCACGAAGGCCCGCACCCGACCTATGCGCGCTGCAATATCGGCATGGAGAAGGTTCTGTGATCACGGCCGTTCCGGACAGCTACGAACACGATCCGCACCGCCCGCGCTGCGGCTGGGTCCCGCCGGAAGACCGGCTCTATTGTTGGTATCACGACACGGAATGGGGGCGCCCGATCCGTGATTCCAAAGCGCTGTTTTCCAAGCTGATCCAGGACGGGCAGCAGGCCGGGCTCGCCTGGATCACCATCCTGCGCAAACGCGACGACATGCTGAAAGCCTATGACGGGTTCGACCCGGACGTGGTGGCGTACTACACGGATGCGGACCGCGCGCGCCTGCTTGCGGACCCCGGCATCATCCGCTCGAAGTCCAAGATCGACGCCACCATCGGCAATGCGCGGGCCTACCTCGCCATGCGCAACGAGGGGCTGGACTTCTCCGACTATCTCTGGGGGTTCGTCGGCGGCTCGCCCATCGTGAATGAGTGGGAGCGCTTCGGCGATGCGCCCGTCAAGACGCCGGAATCCGAAGCGCTGGCGAAAGATTTGAAGAAACGCGGCTTTAAATTCGTCGGCCCCGTTATCGTCTACGCCTTCATGCAGGCGGTCGGCATGGTCAACGACCACGCGCTGCACTGCCCCGAACATGCGCTCTGCCGGGATACGCGCCGCATCTAGTCTTTGACGCATCTAGTCTTTGGCTCATCCATTCTTTGACGCATCTACTCTTTGACGCATCTACTCTTTGACGGGGCCGCTGGTCCCGCTAGACGGGCTGGAAACCTAACAAGGGACTTCGCCCGTGAAAGCCGTCATCTCCTCCACCGGTCTCTGGACGCCGGAAGACAGCATCTCCAACGAGGAGCTGGTCGAGGCGTTCAACGCCTATGTCGAGAAATGGAACGCGGAGAACGCCGCCGAGATCGAGGCTGGCACCAAGGAGGCGCTCGCGCCGAGCTCCGCCGAGTTCATCGAGAAAGCGTCTGGCATCAAAAGCCGCTTCGTGCTGTCCAAGGACCCGATCCTCGACCCTAATGTCATGGCCCCGCGCATTCCGGCGCGCCCCAACGAGGAGCCGTCCGTCCTTGCAGAAATGGCGGTGAAGGCCGCGCAGGACGCGCTGGCCCGCGCCAACAAGACGGCGGCCGACGTGGACGCGGTCATCGTCGCCTGCTCCAACCTGCAGCGGGGTTACCCGGCCGTCGCGGTCGAAGTGCAGGACCTGCTGGGCGTGAGCGGTTTCGGGTTCGACATGAACGTGGCGTGCTCGTCGGCGACCTTCGGATTAGAAGCCGCGCGCGGCCTCATCTATGGCGGGCAGGCGAAAAGCGTGCTCGTGCTGAACCCTGAGATCTGCACTGCGCACCTGAACTTCAAGGACCGCGACAGCCACTTCATCTTCGGAGACGTCGCCACCGCCATTCTGGTGGAGCGCGAAGACGTGGCCCCCGGCAGCCATTGGGAAATCATCGGCGCGAAGCTGGTCACGCAGTTCTCCAACAATATCCGCAACAATTTCGGCTTCCTCAACCACACCGCGCCCGAGGATGACGGCTTCCACGGCGAACGCGGCCGCAAGGGCCTGACCGACAAGCTCTTCGTCCAGAACGGCCGCTCCGTCTTCAAGGAAGTCGTGCCCATGGTCGCCAAGCTGATCAGCATGGAAGCCGAAGGGTTGGGCATCGACCCGAACGAGCTGAAGCGCATGTGGCTGCACCAGGCCAACCTGAACATGAATGTCCTCATCGCCAAGAAAGTGCTCGGCAAGGACGTGGAAATCGAACAGGCCCCGGTCGTGCTGGACGAATACGCCAACACGTCGAGCGCAGGCTCGATCATCGCCTTCCACAAGCACTCGGACGATTTCACGGACGGCGAGACGGGCCTGATCTGCTCGTTCGGGGCAGGCTATTCGGCGGGGGCGGTGTTTGTTCGGAAGGTGGGGTGAGGCTTTTCGCACCCGCCGCCAGGCTCTTCTGCCTGTCCGCCGGTCTCCTTGCAGGCGCGCAGGCGGCACACGCCCAGCCCGTCGACATCACGCAGCAGGTCAAGGACCAACTCGACTTCGGGGGCATCACGCTCGGGCCGGGGGACTATGCCGTCGATGACAGCGTCGGGACATTCGACAGCATCCACATCAGCGGCACGCCCTTCACGCGGTTCGAAGGACGCCGCGTTCCGGTCTTCAACGGCGTCTTCACGCAGAACAAGGCGGTTGCGCTGGCCGCCGGGGTCATCCGCTACTTCCCGGAAGACGAAGCGCGCGCCGGCTATCCGGCGGGCTGGTACCTGATCAAGGACCGGCCCTTCCAGCACCACGACCCGGTGCTCGTCGGCGGTGTGGACCTGCAGGACGACTATACGGTCAAGGTCGGCACGCTGATGCGAGAGTACGGGCTCGACACCACCAAATGGACCCCGGCCGGAGGCGCTGTCAGCCCGGATGAAAGCTATGCGGTGGACGGGGTTATTTTCGGGGCGTCCGTCGCGCCCGAAGAGTTGAGGATCAAGGGATCCTATACGGGCACGCGGGATTTCCAGCTGACGCGGCAGAAAGATGGGCGCTGGACGAGCTCCGACACGCTTATATCCGCCGTGCCATCCAGCGATGGGCGCTCGCTCGTTGTGTCGCGCCGCTTGCGGCGGTCCGCCTTCGACGGTTCGGGCTACCCCCTCATATCGGTGCATCACGGCCCGGATGCGCCGCCCTTCACGGCGTCCGTGCATACGCTTTCGGACGAGACGTACCGGATTTCCTTCCGCAACCGCTGGGGGTTCAAGGTGGATTTGGCGAAGACCGACCTCCCCCTGTCCTTGAACGTCCACGATCCGGCCCTGCCGCCGCGACCCTACGACTTCTCGGCCCCGCCCGCTCCGGGGACGAATATCTGGTTCATCTATGCCTTCACCTTGCGCGAAGCGATGGCGGGTCCAGCGGATGAGTCACAATAAAAAAAGCCCGCCGGAGGGCGGGCTTCGGTGTTTCGGAAAACCGGGGTTGGCTTAACGCTTCTTGCGAGCCTTCCGCGCCGCGTATTTCGCATCGCGCGCGGCCTTCTGCTGCTTGGCCAGTTCTTCCTTGGCCTTCTTACGGGCTTCGTCGGCAAGTTTCTTCTTGCGCTCGCGTTCGGCCTTCTCGGCCTTTTCCTGCTCGATCTTGGCGGCCTTCTCGGCGGCGCGCTGCTTTTCGCGTTCTTCGCGGGCGGCGTTGCGCGCGGCGCGTTCTTCCATCAGGCGCTGCTTTTCGGCGGGGTCGAGTTGCTTCTCCTTGGCGCGTTTCAGCATGGCCATCTTGGCCTCTTTCTGCGCTTGGAGGCGGTCGTTGAATGTCTGACCGGGTATGCTCATAGGGTCTGGGGTCTTTCTGGTCGGGGGCCGCGCGGGACCATCTCGTCCATCTCGCAGTCGTTTTCGGGAGAGTGCCCCATATCGGGGCTATGCGCCGAAAAATCAAGGCAAACCCGATCAAGCAACGTCGCGTCGCAGGACAGGAGCGCGGCAAGGGACGAACCCGGCAACTGTATGACCATGGGAGACTCCAGATGAGAATGAATCTCACCTAGGGTGCGCCTGCCTGCCACGTCAAGCTATTTGCGAACTACTCGCATTAACTGATGTCGATCTCCGCCACGCAGTCGATTTCCACGGCAACATCCAGCGGCAGGCTGGGCGCGGAGACGGCGAAGCGCGCATGGCGTCCGGCATCTCCGAACAGTTCCACCATCAGGTCGGAGCATCCGTTGATGATCTGCGGAATGGACGGGCCGGTCGCGTCGGGCGTGGCCTGGACGAACCCGCCCAGTTTCACGATGCGCCGGACTTTCGAAAGGTCCCCGCCGCAGGCGGCCTTCAGTTGCGCGACGATGTTCAGCGCGCTGAGCCGTGCGCCGCGCTGGCCTTCTTCGACGGACAGGCCTTCGCCCAAGCGTCCCTGGACGGTCTCGTCGCCGACCTTGCTGATCTGTCCGGAGATGAAGACCTGGTTGCCCATGATGACGTAGGGCACGTAGTTGGCGACCGGTGCCATCGGCTCCGGCAGGCTCAGGCCCATCTCGGCCAGTTTGTTTTCGATGCTCATGTTGAAGCCCTTTGCTTGCGGTCCCACGTAACCAGTCCACGACCAAGCATTGCCGCGCGGCTGCGTAAAGACCCGAAGAGACCCGCATGACCGATCCCGAAACGTTTCCGCACCCCACCCGCAACGACGCGGTGCTCGACTTCCTCGCCAACCGGCGCAGCAATCTGGCCAAGGCGATGGGCGACCCGGGGCCGGGCGACGAAGACCTCGACGCCATCCTTCGCATCGGCACGCGCGTGCCGGACCACCGCAAGCTCTCGCCCTGGCGGCTGACCGTCTACCGGGGGGACGCGCGCAAAGCGTTCGGGCAGGCGATCGCGGACGCCTACCGCGCGGACAATCCCGACCACCCCGAGGACCGGCACGCCTTCGAGGCCGCGCGGTTCCTGCGCGCGCCTGTCGTGGTCTCGGTCGTCAGCACCCCGGTCGATTGCGTGCGCGGCACGCCCGTCTGGGAGCAGCAGATGAGCGCGGGCGCGGTCTGCCTGAAGCTCTGCATGGCGGCGCAAGCGTCGGGCTTCGGCGCGCAGTGGCTCACGGAATGGTATGCCTACGACGCGCGCATCCACGAACATATGGGGCTGCAGGACGGGGAGCAGGTGGCGGGCTTCATCTATATCGGCACGCCGACGCAGGCCGCGTCCGCGCGCACGCGTCCCGACCTCGCCGACATCGTGACCCATGCATAGGCGCGGAACGTCCGGCCGCTTCGGCCATTGGTCCGGCATGACCCGCCTCGCCCTCGCCGCTGCCCTGATGCTGTCCGCCTGTTCGGCATCGGCGGGAGAGGACACCCCTTATCCGGAGACCGAAATGACAGACGTGATGGAACAGACCTGCCAGTTGAGCGCGGACTTCTCGCAGCCGTCCGCGCTGGAGCCATGGCGCATCGTCAATGACGGCGTGATGGGGGGCAAGTCGCAGGGCACGCGCTTCCACGAGGACGGCGCCATGGTCTTCGCCGGGACGATCATCACAGATGGCGGCGGGTTTTCCTCGCTCCGCGCCGGGCTGCGGCCCGGAACGATGGCGGGCGGGGATGGTCTGCGCCTGAAGGTCCGCTCCGACGGACGCGCCTACAAGATGACGTTCCGCACATCGGAGCGTTGGCGCGGACGGTCCGTCTCCTACCAGAAACCCATCCCGCAAACGCCCGCTGGGGAATGGGCCGACGTTACCGTGCCGTTCAAGGCGATGGACACATCCGTCTTCGGTCGCACGGTCCGCGCAGCCGATTTCGACCCGTCGGACGCGCGCGAGATCGGCATCATCTTGGCGGACGGAATCGACGGACCGTTCCGGCTAGAGGTGGCGTCGATCGCCTGCATGGATGGCGGCTAGCGCCGCTCCAGCAGCAGGCCGAGACGCCGGATCTCGCGCGTCACGGCCCGGCGGTTCAGCTGCATGTTGAACCAGAGCTTCAGAGCGATCTGCGCCTGCATGGCGAGGATCGTCCACACGCCGTAGATCACCATCTGGTCCACGCTCGGCGCGCGCATCATCTTGAACAGACAGACCAGCAGCAACGCGCTGCACGCCAGGATCGCGACCCAGACGAGGATGCGCAGTCCCGCGCCCTCGCCTTTGAAGCTTGCGAACGCATCCTTGTAGTAGCCCGCCTCGTCCACCGGGTCGGGGCCGAGCGCCCTCAGGGCGCGCTCCAGTTTTTCGTCACTCATGATCGTCTCCTTTCAGACGGGTTTTCAGTTTCACACGCACCGCATGGAGGCGTGATTTGACCGTGCCGGGCGGTACGCCGAGCTGGCTTGCGAGTTCGGCGACCGTGCGGCCTTCCGTGTAGTGCAGCCGGACCAGCGTCCGCTCAGTCTCCGGCAGGGCGGCGAGCGCGGCGCGCAGGTCGAGCGCGCGGTCCGCATCGGGTGCGTTGTCTGCTGGCCGTTCTGCTTCGCCTTCCGCCGTGCGGCGGCGCACGGCTTTACGGACCGCGTCCACGCTGCGGCGCTGCACGATGGTCAGGGCCCAACTTCCGAAAGTGGCGGGATCGCGCAGGCGGTGGATATTGCGCGCCATGGTGATGACGGCGTCCTGCACCACGTCTTCGGCCAGGTCCGGCACGCGCGAGCGGGCGAAGCGAAGCAGGCGCGGATGCCACAGCGCGAGCAACCGTTCGAACGCCGCCCGCGCTTCGGGCGGGGCCCGATCAGACGCGATGCCCGCCAGAAAGGCGGTCCGCGCAATCATGTCCTCATCTTCGCTCATTTCAGGCGTTAGTCGCCCGGAACGGCCAAACGGTTCGGATCTTTCTTCAGCCCATATCCGAGAGCGACGCACTCGCCGTGGCTTTGGCAGCCAGCCGCCCGTCCGCGTCGAACAACTCGCCCTCCATGAAGGCGACGCGCGAGCCGAGCTTCACGACGCGGCCCTTGGTGGTCACGCGTCCGGGTTTCACGCCGTGCAGATAGTGGACGTGCAAGTCGATTGTGGAGCCGAAGCGCTTGCCGTCCGTCATGGCAAACAGCGCCGGGCCCAGCGTATCGTCCAGCATCGCGGCGAGGAAGCCGCCCTGGATATGGCCGGTCGGATTGCAGAAGGCGGGCTTGGCCTCGAACGCGAGCTCAATCGTGCCGGCCTTTGCGTCGAGGGCGAGGAGTTTCCAGCCGAGCGTTTCGGCGGCGGGCGGAGCGGGGAAGCGGTCGAAGATCGTTTCGGTCATGTCTTGCCTCCGTCCCCAGCATTTACTGCCGGGGCCTCTCGCTTGTCTTCCGAACAATTGAACTGGTCAGCCGTGGGACGAATTTGGAGAGAGGCCCTGGCAATGAATGCCGGGGACAGCCCCTTTTCTCTTACCGCGTCTCCCCGAACAGCTCCCGCCCGATCAGCCAGCGGCGGATCTCGCTTGTCCCCGCGCCGATCTCCATCAGCTTGGCATCGCGCAGCAGGCGTCCCGTCGGGTAGTCGTTGATGTAGCCGTTTCCGCCCAGGATCTGGATCGCGTCCAGCGCCATCTGCGTGGCCTTCTCGGCCGCGTAGAGGATGCATCCGGCGGCGTCCTTGCGGGTCGTCTCGCCCCGGTCACAGGCGGCGGCGACGGCGTAGGAATAGGCGCGCGCGGTGGAGAGCGACACATACATGTCCGCGATCTTACCCTGGATCAGCTGGAATTCGCCAATGGGTTTTCCGAACTGCTTGCGCTCGTGAATGTAGGGAACCACAACATCGAGGCAGGCCTGCATGATGCCGATGGAAACGGCGCTGAGCACGACGCGCTCATAGTCCAGACCGCTCATCAAGATCGCCGCGCCCTGGCCGACCTCGCCGACCAGATTGTCCTCCGGCACGAAGCAGTCCTCGAACACCAGCTCCGCCGTGTCCGAGCCGCGCATGCCGAGCTTGTCGAGCTTCTGCGCGACCGAGAATCCTTCGAAACCCTTCTCGATGAGGAAGGCGGAAACGGATTTGCTTCCCGCATTCGCGTCGGTCTTGGCGTAGACCAGCAGCGTGTCGGCGGTCGGTGAGTTGGTGATCCACATCTTGGTGCCGTTCAGCAGGTAGCCGCCTTGCGCGCTTTCAGCCTTGAGCTTCATGCTCATCACATCGGAGCCCGCGCCGGACTCGGACATGGCGAGGCTGCCCAGATGCTCGCCCGAAACAAGCTTGGGCAGATATTTCGCCTTCTGCTCCGCATTCCCCCAGCGCTCGATCTGGTTGATGCAGAGGTTGGAATGCGCGCCGTAGGACAGGCCGATCGAGGCGCTGGCGCGGCTCACTTCCTCGATGGCGATGGTGTGTTCCAGATAGCCGAGCCCCAGCCCGCCATTTTCTTCGGCCACCGTAATGCCGTGCAGGCCCAGCTCGCCCATCGGCTCCCACAGATCACGCGGGAACTGGTTGGAGGCGTCCACCTCGGCCGCGATCGGCGCGATGCGGTCCTGCGCGAACTGGTGAACGGTCTCGCGGATGGCCTCGGTCGTTTCCGAATGGCCAAATTGAAGCGTGGGGTAAGGCGTTGTGGGCATGGATATCTCGCGCAGCAGGGTGTCTCGTGTCTGGCGACCCCATAGCGCGGCAAGTGGCGGCATGTCTTGCCTGAATAGCGTCGCAGCGTGGACGCGCTTTGCAGGCAGGCGGAGAGGTACAGCCCCGGCGCGGTTCCGGGGCGAGATCCGTAAAGAGAGCCTTCCGCGAGGGGAGGGACGCTTTGGCACCATCCCGGTGAAACCACCTGCGGTTGGCGTTGACGATAGAGGTTGGAGGAGATGGCAGCTACCCAGCCCCTCGCGGTCGGCGTTCCCCGAACTGTTTGCGCAGCCGGGAAGGGTGTCTTTTTAGGGCAGGTTTCGGGGGAGGCGGATTGAATTGGGTGGATTTATTTGAGAGAGATTTAGTTTCAGTAGCTTAGAGGGTTTTCGAAACTGCGATAAACGCGGATATATCTCGCTATCTAGCCCAACCCTCTCCCCGAAAGCCCGTCCCCGGC
This sequence comes from uncultured Algimonas sp., assembly GCA_964445685.1. Lineage (GTDB taxonomy): Bacteria > Pseudomonadota > Alphaproteobacteria > Caulobacterales > Maricaulaceae > Litorimonas. The sequence continues at coordinate 2,709 of CAYULR010000036.1, read as the reverse complement.
ATTTATTGCCGGGGCCTGTCCTCACCCTTCTTCACAAGCCGCGTCTTGTGAGCCTCCCCTCGATCAGACCCCGGCAACAAGTGCCGGGGACGTCGTATTGAAAGACCCGCAACCTAGCCTCCTTCCCCTTCGCTCATCCCCGCGAAGGCGGGGATCCAGGTTCTGGCAGATCAGAGACCTCACGAGTCTTTCTCACCCTGGATCCCCGCCTTCGCGGGAATGAGCGAAGAATTAGAGGGTGCTCCAAACAGAAAAGCCGACGCCTTGGCGTCGACCTTATTTGCTTGCGAAGACAGTTCCCCCTCGCGTCCTTTGGGGACGCGCCAGTGCGCGGAGGTTTGCGACGATTGCCGTTAGCATCTGCCGCTTTCGCGGCAGTCCGCTCGCTTGGGCTCGCGGCGCTTCGCTATTTTCGCCGCTAGCGAAAATTCATCTGCGGCAACCGCTCCCGCGCCTTGCAAGAACGCAAACCTGTGGGGCAAGATTAGGCATGAACCCCTTCACCACCGCCTCCGCCGCCTGGATCACCGGGTTCTGGAAATGGTCGCCCGAGCTGTGGGGCTGCGTCGGCTGGACCTTTCCCGGCGCGCGCGAACGCGTCATCGAATTGGCGACGGCGTCCGGCAACGACACCATCCTCTGCGCGATCTACACGACCAAGACCTCGCCCGAACTGTCCGAGAAACCCCACCGCGGGCGCATCATGGGGGCGTACGAACTCTCCCTGGAGACCGACCACCGCGACGCGTTCAGCGCACCGGAGAGCGAGGACTACCACCCCGAACGCTGGCAGCACGCGCTGCGGGCCGTGCGCTGCTGGGAGTTTCCGGAACGGCCCACGGTGGACTGGGTCATGCCCGATATCTGGGAGGCACCGGGACTGGCGCGGGTCGCGGGCATCCACGGCGTGGCGATGGGACGCGAGGCGATGCGCAGGCTGGGCGCGTTCGAGGCGGAAGAGGTCGGGTTCTACCAAGCGTAGCGTTCTGACGGCAGCGTTGATAGGAAGAGGGCATGACACTCCTGTCCCTCACACGACGCCGCGCGCTGCTTCTAGCAGGCGGCGGCCTGGCTGGTTTTCCGGCTGCGGTGCACGCCGGCCCTGTCGGGCTGGGCGCGTTGGTGAGCGCCGTCCGTCAGCGGCGGTCCGTGCGCCTGCACTACGGCGAAGACGCAACCGGGTCACGCCGCACGCTCGTGCCGCTGCGCCTGTCGGAAGGGTGGAACGGACGCCTTTACGTGGAGGCGTGGCAGGTGTCCGGGCCGTCGCAATCCGGCGTGGCGGGGCAGATAAAGACATTCCGGCTGGACCGCATGCGCGGCATTCGCGTGGCGGGTTCAGGCATCCAAAGTGCGAGCCTCTTGCGCGACGAGCCGCCTGGCTACATCCGGCAAGTCTTTGCGCTCCGTGAGGATGCAAATCCGAGAGCGCGGCTCTGGCTCGGTCACGATCGGGCGGAGCGGTATCATCCGGCGGGAACTCAAAACCCTAAAGTCCGTCATCGCACATTTGAGCCAAAAGCGGGTAGCGCCCGCTGACGCGAATGGACTGTGCGATCCACGAGGCAGGCAAGAACGCGGTGTCGGAGCCAGATGATAGCAGGGGGATAGCACAGTCGAGCTGTGCCATGACGGAATAGAAGAAGGAAAGGGGAGGGCTCTACTCCTCCGCCTCCTCCAGCGTCACGAGTGCTTGGCCGTCATCGACCAGCGCTCCGGCTTCCGCGCCGACTTCCGCCACCACGCCGTCGCGCGGGGACTTCAGCGTCATTTCCATTTTCATGGCTTCGAGGATCACGAGCGGCTGGTCCGCGCTGACCGTATCGCCCGCGCTCACTAGCACGGAGACGACTTTGCCGGGCATGGGGGCGGAGACGCTGTTCGCGCCCAGCGCCGCGTCGAGCAGGCCGGACGGAAGCCCGACGCGCACGGCTTGGCTGCCCGCGCGCACGACGCCCGCCTTGTCCTGGCCGTCGCGCAGGGGAAGCTCCATCACCTCGCCGTCCACATAGGCGTGCATGACAGTGCGCCGGGGGCCGTTGAGCCGCCAGCCATCCGTGCGCCCGAACGGCCCGGGTGTCGCCTTGGGCCCGATGCGCTTGGCAAGCGCTGCTGGCTTGAGCGTGCGCGCGGGAAGGTCGTGCTCCGCGATGAAACCCGTATGGACGTCGCCCGCCCGGAAATCGTCCGTGTCGAGCAGGCCTTGCAGGAAAGCGGAATTGGTGATGACCGGATGAGTGGACGTCTTGGCTGCCGCGTCGCTCAGCGCGTCGATGGCGGCCTCGCGCGTCTGCGCGTGGACGATCAGCTTGGCGATCATGGGATCGTAGTGACGTGAAACGAGGTCGCCCGGCTCGAAGCCCGTATCGACGCGTATATCGCTGGGTGTTTTGAAGTGGTGCAGACGGCCCACGCTCGGCGTGAAGTCGGCGTCCGGATCCTCGGCATAGAGCCGCGCTTCGATGGCGTGCCCGCTCATCGTGATCTCGCCTTGCTTGGGCAGGGCTTCGCCCTGGGCCACGCGGATCTGCAGCTCGACCAGGTCGAGGCCTGTGATCTCTTCGGTGACGGGGTGCTCCACCTGAAGGCGCGTGTTCATTTCCATGAACCAGAAGCCGTCCGTGCGTAAGGATCCGGAGCCGTCCACGATGAACTCCACCGTGCCCGCGCCCACATAGTCCACAGCCTGCGCGGCGCGCACGGCGGCGC
>CAYULR010000035.1:0-14740 GCA_964445685.1 uncultured Algimonas sp. | reverse complement strand
CTCCAGCACGTGCGCGTGCGGGGCCTCGCGCAGATCGACCGACTTCGTTCCCGGCAGGAGTTCCCGCCCACCCAGATTGTCGTAGATCAGCAGGCCGAGCCGCAGCATCCAGGCCGGGCGAAGCCCCTCGTCATAGGGCAGCACGAAGCGCATCGGCCAGATGATGTGCGGCGCGGAGCGCAGCAGCACTTCGCGCTCGATCAGGGCTTCGCGCACCAGCCGGAATTCGTAATATTCGAGGTAGCGCAGCCCGCCATGGATCAGCTTGGTCGAGGCGCTCGACGTATGGCGCGCCAGATCGTCCTTCTCGCACAGCACGACGCTCAGGCCCCGCCCGGCCGCGTCGCGCGCGATCGCCGTCCCGTTGATGCCGCCGCCGATGATGAGGAGGTCTGTCGTGCTCATGGGAGCCGACTACACCAAAGCGCCCAAACGCCAAATCCGTAAGCCTAGCGCGGCGCGTCGCACTCCGATCCCACATAGAGCGCGGCGATGGTGCGCTTGGCGACCGTGCCGTCCTCGCCCTGCGTGGTCAGCGACAGGACGGTGCGGCCCGGGGCGGAGTGCAGCACGAAGACGCCCGCATCCCCGGACTCGCAGACCATCTGCCCGGTCAGGCTTTCTACGGCGCGCAGATGGCGCGGGTCGTCGCGCAGCAGCGCCGCCGGGGCGAGGCCCGCCGCCGCCGTGGGCTGGGGTGCATCCGAGGCGGCGAAGCGGCAGCCCGGCATGGCGACCTGCTCCAGCAGCCTCGTATCGTAGCGCCCCTGCGATCCGGCCAGGCAGACCGTGCGGCTACCCCGCACCGTCTCGCCCATCCGGCGTCCGTCCCGGAACTCCGCGCTGATGTCGCGCATCTCGTACATCCCGGCCCGTCCCTGCGGCGGACGCAGGTCCGCGCCCGCATCCTGCTGCGCGACCGACGGCCCCTGGAAGAGCAGGGCAGCGGACAGGAGCAGGCTGGTCAAGAGGACTTTCATCGGATGCCTTTCACGCCGGGGTGTTCGAACCACGCGCAAATACGGCTTCTACGCGCGAAAGGGGGCTATCACGGCGCAATCGGGCGACTTAGTGACAAACCTTGTTAGGAAACTGCGCTGGCCCGGAAGTGGAGAGATGATGGCGACTTTGGGAACGGCCCTGCGGCCCGGTGCGACGCGGGTGATGCTTCTGGGATCCGGGGAGCTCGGCAAGGAAGTGGCGGTGGAGCTGCAACGGCTGGGCGTGGAAGTGATCGCGGTGGACCGCTACGCCGACGCGCCCGCCATGCATGTGGCGCACCGCGCGCACGTGATCGACATGATGGACCGGGGCGCACTGCGCGGCGTGATCGAGCGCGAGGCCCCGCACTTGGTCGTGCCGGAGATCGAAGCCATCGCGACCGACCTGCTGCTGGAGATGGAGGCGGACGGGCTGCACGTCGTGCCGACGGCGCGCGCGGCGCGGCTGACCATGGACCGCGAGGGCATCCGGCGGTTGGCGGCGGAAACGCTGGGCCTGCCGACTTCGCCCTACCGCTTCGCCGACAGCGAGGCCGAGGCCCGCGCGGCGGCGGACGCCATCGGCTACCCGGTCGTGGTGAAGCCCGTCATGAGTTCGAGCGGCAAGGGCCAGAGCGTGGCGAAGACCGCTTCTGATATGGCCGAGGTCTGGCGCTACAGCCAGGAAGGCGGACGCACGGGCGCGAGCCGCGTCATCGTCGAAGGGTTCGTGGACTTCGACTATGAGATCACCCTGCTGACGGTCCGGCATAATGACGGGCACGGCAGCACCGCGACGACCGTCTGCGCGCCTGTCGGCCACCGTCAGGCAGGCGGCGACTATCAGGAAAGCTGGCAACCGCAGCCCATGAGCGCGGTTGCGCTCGCCGCCGCCAACGCGATGGCCGAACGGGTCTGCGCGGCGCTGGCGGGCGAAGGCCGCACCGGCTGGGGCCTGTTCGGGGTGGAGCTGTTCGTCAAAGGCGACGACGTGATCTTCTCCGAAGTCTCGCCGCGCCCGCACGATACGGGGCTGGTCACGCTGGTCTCGCAGGACCTGTCCGAGTTCGCCCTGCACGCCCGCGCCATCCTCGGCCTGCCCATCCCGGCCGTGCGGCAGCTCGGCCCGGCGGCCAGCCACGTCGTGCTGGGCCACGGCAAAAGCGACGACCCGCACTTCGAGGGACTGGACAAGGCTTTGACCGAACCGGACACGCAGCTGCGCCTGTTCGGCAAGCCCGCGCTGGATGGCACGCGGCGGCTCGGTGTGGCACTGGCAAGAGGGGAGACGCTGGCGGAGGCGAGGGAGCGGGCGGAGCGCTGCGCGAGCCGGGTCGCCGTCCGGTACTGACGCCTCAAGATTGCACTTGTCCGTGGAAAAGTGTTGTGTTTGACAAAGCCATGGGGAAATCAAGCCGTATCATTCCGACGCTGTTGATGCCGGTCTTATGGTTCGCATCCGGTTGTGCAACGGTAGGCGGGCCAGCTTCGACGACAGGGGCAAGATTTCCGGCGTCCCAGGACTCACCTCCGGTGGTGTCTACGCGATCCGTGAATCTTCAGATCAACAAGGGCACTGTTTCCAAAGCCATAGGTCTTCCAGCCGTCACGAAAATGGTCACGGAGCGCGTGCTGGTCCAGGAGGCGACCGTCGTGGAGCGTTTCGTCCCAGCCGTCACGCAAGAGATCGACGGCGAAACCGTTATCGTGCAGGAATCGAGTGTGGAATATGTCGAGGTTCCGGCGTCCTACAGAACAGTGGAATCCGAAGTCGAAATAGAACCTGCGCGGATCGAATTCCGGTTCAATCCCGCAGACCCGTCCTCTGGCCCGGTTGCCGTCGACATTGCCAATGACCCGTTCAGTTGGGACGCCATAAGGGCCAGAGGCGGACGTGTTCCGGATGAATTCAATCCGCCCGTCGCCCCGAAACAGTACAAGGTGAAGACGGAAGTCTTCAGCGGGAGCCCGGACGCGGATGTCAGCCTGAAATCCGTCCATGACCAGATCATGGATCTAGCAGGAGAAGACGGGATCGATGTCCGTCTTTTCAGTCACCAGGGCGGCTTTGTCATCCTTACGGCCCCGGAGAGGATTCACCCCGATGCGACGCCGATCATAATAGACGGCGACCGTATTCCCATCGATCAGACAATCGGGTCGGGGCTCGGGGATCTTATCAAAAGAATGTTCTGGCCGGAAGAAAAACGATTCCGCGCGATTTCCTTCACCGTGTCGCAACAAACGAATGAACCCGGTGCCAATTTCGGCAGCGGGCAGGACTTGATCCAACTTATCGACAGCGGAGGGCATTCGGACAAGGTCTTCGAAGACTATCTCGGGCGATATTATATGGACGCGAACAATTTCCAGGTCATCGTCGACGTCCATGAATTCAAACGTGTGAACGAACCCAAGCCTGCCGAAAACATCTGGCAGCGTTACGTGAAAGCTTCTGAGTTTCTCAGCCTGAATTTGCACAGCCGGGGATCGAAACTCATAGGGAAGACTTGGAGACCAAGAGGCTGAGCCATGCGGAACCAGCAGATCAAGCTTCTCGTCCTATGGTTTTTCCTGACCGGATTGACGTTTGTGTTCCTGTTCTTGCTTCACGGAATCCGGGGGGCGGCCTCCATTGGTTCAGCGGGGCAGTTGACCCAATGGATCGGGGCGGTGACGGGGGGCACCCTGATGGGGATGATTGCAACCCTCATCGCCCAGGAGAGGAACCCCGCGCTTAAAGCTGTTCCGCCTGCCAGCCGCTTCGTGTTCTGGCTGACCGTCGTGCTTTGCATTTTCTACTGGTTGACCGCGTTCGGCACGATTCTGATGTGGTCCTTGCGCGGCCGGTCGGACGAGATGACGCTGGCCGCCTGGCTGATGGACCAACTGCCTTGGATAACGGTGTTGCAGGCGAGTCTTCTGGCGTTGTTGTTCTTTTTCTTCAACAAGATGAGGAAGTCCGGACCGGACGATATGGCCGGAGACGCCGCGCCTGACGCCTAACCCTTCGGCGCGACCCGGTCGCGCGGGACGACGATGGAGACGCGCAGGCCGTCCGGCGCCCAGTGACGGGTCAGGGTGCCGCCCATGTGGGACTGCACGGCGCCATCCATCAGGCGGGTGCCGAAGCTTTTCGTCGCCTTGGTCGGTTCGCTGACGGGCGGGCGGGGGTGCGTCTCGGTCCATCCGATCACGAGTTGATTGTCCGTCAGGCTCCAGTCGAGGGCAAGCGAGCCGCCTTGGTCCGACAGCCCGCCATATTTCGCGGCATTGGTCGCCAGCTCGTGCAGCACGAGCGAAAGTTGCGCCCCGCTGTCCGGATCGAGCGGCATGGGGTCGCCCGTGATGACGACCTCCCCGGCTTCGCGGTGTGGGGCGAGGATGGCGTGGGCCAGCGCGTGGAGCTCGGCTCCGGCAGATGACCCGGCCGCGCCCGTCACGGCGGGTTCGATCATGGAATGGGCATGGGCGAGGGCGGCGACCCGGCCCTTCAGGCGTTCCGCCATGTCGGCGGCGTCCGCGCTGTTGCGGGCCGTCAGCCCGATCATGCCGCTCATCATGGCGAAGAGGTTCTTCACCCGGTGGTTCAGCTCCCCCATCAGCAGGTCGCGCGCCTCCACGGCGCGGCGCGTCTCGTCCAGCGTCAGGCGAAGTCCGATCTCGCTCTGCGCCGCGCTGGCCAGATCGGACAGGAGTGAGAGCTCGTCATCGGTCCAGTCGCGCGGCTTGCTGTCGATGGCGCAGAAGGAACCCAGTGGCTGTCCGTCCGGCGCGTGCAGGGGAATGCCGAGATAGGCGACCACGTCGAGGTCGCGGATGGCGAGGTTGTCGCAAACCCGCGCGTCGCGCCGCGCATCGTGGATGATCAGCGGCGCATCCGACAGCACGACATGCTGGCAGAAGGAATGGGACAGCGGTGTCTGGCGTGCCTCGCTCCAGGGTGCGCCGAGCCCGCAGGCGGACTTGAAGAATTGCCGCTGGTCATCGACCAGGGACACGAGGGAGACGGGAACGTCCAGCAAGCGCGCGGCGAGGCGGGTGAGGCGGTCGAACACGTCCTCCGCCGGGCTGTCCATCAGGCCGGACCGGCCCAGCGCCGACAGGCGGTCCGGGTCGTCCAGCGCCTGGGACGGCAGGGGGACCGTCTCGGGTCTGGTTTCCAGGGTTGAGACCATTCGCGGGCCTCATTCCCCTTAGGTTAACAAAAAGCAAGTTTTAGACTGCTTTAAGTGTGCGGCATTCAGTCCGTCTTGATCTTGCCGAACATGACGGCGGCGACCTTACGCATCTGGATCTCCTCGGAGCCTTCCGTGATGCGGTAGCGGCGGTGGTGGCGGTAGATGTGCTCGAACGGCTTGTGGCGCGAATAGCCGATGCCGCCGTGCACCTGCATGGCGCGGTCGGCCGCCTGGCAGACGAGGCGGTTTGCGCGGTAGTTGCACATGGAGACGCGGTCCGTCAGCTTCTTGGCGACCTCCACCTTGCTCATCCCGTCCATCTCGTGCGCGGTCTTGTAGATCAGAAGGCGCAGCATGTCGGCTTCGGTCTGGAGCTCGACCAGCGGGAACTGGATGGCCTGGTTCAGCCAGAGGGGCTTGCCGAAAGGCGCGCGCTGCTTGGCGTAGCGCACGGACTCGTCGATGCAGTACTGCGCCGCGCCCAGCGAACTGGCCGCCTGCCGGATGCGGTTTTCGTGCACGAAATGCTGCGCGGCGGCGAGGCCGAAGTCCAGATCGCCCAGGATCATGTCGTCCGGCACGAACACGTCCCGGAAGGTGCATTTCGGGTGGTCCGTGGGCATGTTGAAGGTCCAGAGATACTCTCCGACCTCGAAGCCGGGTGCGTTCACATCCACCACGAAACAGCCGATGCCGCGCGCATCCCCGTCCTCGCCTTTGTGGCGGGCGAAGCACATGACGTGGGTCGCGACGTGCAGGCCGGTCGTCCACATCTTGTTGCCGTTGATCAGCCAGCCATCGACGCCGTCCTGCTGCGCTCGCACGGCGCGCGTGTCCATCCAGGTCGCGTCGGACCCGTGTTCTTCCTCGGTCAAGCCGAAGCTCCACAGCATCTCGCCGCGGCACATGGGCTCGATGAACCGCTTCTGCGCGTCCGTGCCGAAGTCGCGCACCATGAGCGGCTGCACCAGATTGCCCACGATGGAATGCTCGTTCTGCAAGTCGTTGTGCAGGCCCAGGCCCTTGGCCGCGAAATGCTCCCGGATGCGCGCCATGGCGAGGTTGCCGCCGTTCTGGCCGCCAAATTCCTCCGGCAGCTGGAAGCGGTAGTGCCCGGCCGCGTCCGCGCGCTTCCGCGCCTCGCCCAGCAGCGCTTCCCACTCTTCGGACGGCAGGCCTTCGCGGTCCCAGTCGGTGCGGCTGTTTTCGCGGCGGTGGTCGAAGAAGCGGATATTGTCGTCCGCCTCTTCCAGCGGTTTGATTTCCGACGCTATGAAGGCGTCGAGCGCCTGCAGATAGTCTTCGATCTCTTGGGGGATTTGGAACAAGCTTTGCATCGGGATGGACTAGCAAGGGCTTGGATGCGGTGGAACGACCGCCCGGCCTATATCGGCTGCCCGATGGAGGCAGGCGTTCACGCCCACTCAGGACAGGCGGGTCGGACGGTGTTCCGGACCTTCCGCTCCGCCACGAGGATGAGACGATGAAACAGACTTTCAACGCTCGGCTGCCACGGCGCACGGCCGCTTTCGCGGCAGGGCTGATCTGGCTGGGAACCGCAGGGCTGGCGATGGCCCAGACGGGCCTGGCGGGCGGCGCGCCGTCGCGTGTCGCGCCCGCGACCGCACCCGCCCCGGTTCAGACGCCCGCCCCGCAGGCGGAGCTGACCACGCGCCCGATCCAGATCGAGCTTTTCGCTCAACCTCAGCAACAGCAGGCCCAACAGCAACAGGCCCAGCAGGCGCCAAGCCAGCCGACCATCACCCTGTTCGAGACCCCGACCTCGATTGCCAGCCAGGCCTCAAACCCGGTCGCCACGCAAGCCGTGGCCCCGACGCCTGGCCCGATCACCGTGCCGGTTCCCGGCGCAAGCCCCATCGAGCGCATCGAGTTCCGCGGCGGCCGTTTCGTGCAGACCGCCGACCAGCCAGGCCGCTGGCTGGAGATGAAGAATGACGGGACCGTCAATTACGAATTCTACCAGGCCGCCGCATCGCCGGGCATGATCGAACTGACGGGCTCGCAAGGTCTCGTGCGTTTGTTCATCGACCTGAACGAAAAGGTCGTGCGCGGCCAATGGCCGGGCCAGACGCTGAAGGTCGTCTACCGCATCACGCAGGTCGTGGAACGCGGCGCAGGCGGATCGAAGCCCAAGCCGAAACCTACACCTGCCCCGGCCCCGAAGCCCACGCCCGAACCCATCCCCGCGCCCACACCGGGTCCGGTCGACGCTGGTGCGCCGCATCCGCGCGACCTGCAGTTCGCCGCCTACAAGGGCGGCCGGTTCGAGCGCGTGTCCGAAAAGCGCTGGCAGCAGGTCACGGCGGACGGTCAGACCTTCACCTACGACATGATCGCCTTCGACGACGTTTCGGTCTTCCTGTTCGACGCCGCGTCCAACGTGCTGGTCTCGCTGGAGCCTGCGCGCCGCGAAGCCCGCATGACGACGCCGACCCACTATCTGCAGCCATTCTCGCCGCTGACCGAAGTCTCCGACAAGGCCATGACGCCCGCTCCCGCGCCTGCCGAGGGGCAGCTGTCCCAGGCCGAGCGCAACCAATGCCTCAAGACGGGCGGCAAGGTCGAACGCGCCGGGATCCTCGGCGCGGAACGCTGCACCCGGCCCTTCACGGATGGGGGCATGAGCTGCCTCGACAGCAGCCAGTGCCAGGGCCAGTGCCGCACTTCGCTCGACACGCCCGCCGGCACGCCGGTCACGGGCACGTGCCAGATCAACGACAATCCGTTCGGCTGCTTCGCCGAAGTCGTGGCGGGCCGGGCGGGCGCGGGGCTCTGCGTGGACTAAAGGCGGCTGCCCGCCATCGGCGCAAAAGCCTTTCCCCAAACCCCTCTCTGACCCGTTCCGGCGGGTCATCCGCCCTGCGATGCGGCGGCTTCGCGCGTTGTCTTCGCCCCTTGCGGCCCGCATATGCAGGCCATGCATTTCCAACTCACAGAAGACCTGACAATGATCCGCGACATGGCGGCGAGCTTCGCGGCCAGCGAACTCGCGCCGAATGCGGAACATTGGGACAAGGAAAAATATCTCGACCGCGGCGTGTTCGAAAAGGCCGCAGAGCTCGGCTTCCTCGGCATCTACATCCCGGAAGAGCACGGCGGCACGGGTCTGTCGCGGCTGGCCTCGGCCATGGTGTTCGAACAGCTCTCCGCCGGGGACGTGTCCCACACGGCGATGATGACTATCCACAACATGGCGACCTGGATGATCGCCTCCTACGCGGACGCGGACCTCAAGGCGCGCTACGTGCCCAAGCTGGTCGCGGGCGAGCTGATCGCCTCCTACTGCCTGACCGAACCGGGCGCGGGCTCGGACGCCGCGTCGCTGTCCACCAAGGCGGTGCGCGACGGTGACGATTACGTCCTGAACGGCGCCAAGCAGTTCATCAGCGGCGCGGGCTGGTCGGACGTCTACGTCGTCATGGCGCGCACAAGCGATGACGGCGCGCGCGGCGTGTCCTGCTTCGTCGTCGACAAGGACATGCCGGGCGTGAGCTTCGGCCCGGCCGAGCGCAAGATGGGCTGGAACGCCCAACCCACCGCGCAGGTCATCTTCGAGGACGCGCGCGTCCCGGCGGCCAACCGCGTCGGCAGCGAAGGCGAGGGCTTCCGCTTCGCCATGAGCGGGCTGGACGGCGGTCGCATCAACATTGGGGCCTGCTCGCTGGGCGGCGCGGCGGCCGCGCTGGAGCTCGCCAAGGGCTATGCCAAGGAGCGCAAGCAGTTCGGCCAGCCGATCGCCGACTTCCAGAACACGCAGTTCCGCCTGGCCGACATGGCGACCGAGCTGGAGGCCTCGCAGCTCATGATCTATTCCGCCGCCGACGCGCTGGACCACAAGTCGCCCGACGCAGGCACGAAGTGCGCCATGGCCAAGCGGTTCGCCACGGACCTGTGCAGCAAGATCGCCAACGATGCGCTGCAGGTGCACGGCGGCTACGGCTACCTCGCGGACTACCAGGTCGAACGCATCGTGCGCGACCTGCGCGTCCACCAGATCCTGGAAGGCACGAACGACATCATGCGGGTTATCATCTCGCGCGGCTTGCTGCGCCAATAGTGCGGGCGCGCCCCGCCTTCTGCGCTTTTGCGGGGGTGCTTGCGCTGTCAGGGTGCGCGCTGACCCTGTCCGAGGCGGATGTCTTCGCCCCGCAACGCGCGGCACAGAACACGGTGACGATCAATGACGATGCGGGGCTCCGCATCGAGGACAATGTCGCGCAGCCCGGCCTGTGGGCAGAGCTGGGCTACACGTTCACCGCGTCGGAGCTCAGCGTCCCGTCGGGGCGCATCGCCCTGCAGCGCATGGAACGCGCGGACGCCCAGGGTCCGTTGATCGTCTATTGCGGCGGGACCGCCTTCGACTGGCAGGAACACGGCGCGGCCGTGTCGTATTTTCTGGGCGCGCACGGCGATCTGCTCTTCTGGAACTATCCCGGCTATGGCGGCAGCGACGGCGCGCCCTCCGTCGCCAATCTGCGAAACAGCTTTCCCGCGCTGGCCGATGAGATCGCGCGCCAACGCGGCCCGGACCAGCCCCTGATCCTGTGGGGGCATTCGCTCGGCGGGTTCGTCTGCGCGGAACTCGCTGCACGCTTGGGTGGCCTGGACGGTCTGGACGCCGTGATCCTGGAAGCCAGTGCGCCGTCGGCCACGGCGGCCGCGCGCTACCTGCCGGGGCCGTTGCTGCGCGGCGTGGTCCGTCCGCGCCTGCCCGACGCCATGGCCGGGCTCGACGTGGTGCGGGCGCTGTCCTCTCTGGACGTGCCTGTGCTTGTGCTGGGCGGCGGTCGCGACGATGTCCTTCCCGTCCGGCTCAGCCAGCAGCTCGCCGACGGCCTGCAAGGCCGCCCGGCCCCGGTGCAGTATGAGGAATTCGCCGACGCCGATCACTTCACCATCAGTTGGCAGGACGGCTTCCCGGAGGTGGTGGAGGATTTCATCGGGTCGCTCCGGGAAGACCGCCCCTGACACTGTCCTGACACCGTCCTGAAAACCTGACGACAGCAGATGGGAACGCAGGGACCGGCCGCGCCGTTGCGCAGGCAATGTCCCTCTCTCCGAACAGCCGCCATGCCCCGCAAACGATATTGTCTCCTCGCGCTCTTCCTGTCCGCCTGCGCCGGGGAGGGGGCCGTGGATGAGGTCGTGGCAGAGCCGAAGACCGACGTGCTCGGCGTGACGGAAGTCGCGGACTTGCCCCGGTTCGAGACCGGAGATCATATCCTGCCAAGCCCCGTCGGCGATATCGCCCTGACGGTCCGCAGGAGTGGTGGGGCGGACGTGCCGCTCATCCTCTATTGCGGCGGGACTGCCTTCACCGTGCCGCAATATGGCCGGGCCATCACGGACAAGCTCTCGCCTTTCGGTGATCTGGTGCTGTGGGACTATCCGGGACGCGGAAAGTCCGGCGGATCCATCGGGCTGGCGGATGCGCGCGCCATGACGGCCACGCTCAACGACAATCTCGACCGCTTGCGCGCTCCGGGGCAGCCCGTCGTCTATTGGGGGCATTCGCTGGGCGGGTTCGTCTGCGCCGACATGGTCGCCAATGATCCCAGCGCGGCGGGTCTGGTGTTGGAATCGACCGCCACCGGCGCGGACGCCGTCGCCGACGTGCTCGGCAATCAGGGCGTGGGCGCGCTGTTGCGCCTGCAGCTCCCGCCGGAGATCGCGGACTTCTCCATACCGGCGCGCATCGACGGCACGAAGGCAAAAGTTCTCGTGATCGGCGGGGCGCGCGACCGGGTTCTGCCCGTGTCGCTCCAACGCGACCTCGCGGACGCCATTCCCGGCAGCCAATATATCGAGTATGCGGGCGCCAATCACTTCGACGCCGGGTTCCAGCCCGACTTCGAGGCCGACATCCGCGCCTATCTCGAGGACATAGAATGACCGACACCATCATCGCCCGCAAAGAGGGCGCGATAGGACGCATCACGCTGAACCGGCCCAAGGCGCTCAACGCGCTGACCACCGACATGTGCGAAGCGATGACGCACGCCATGCTGGATTGGCGCGACGACGCGTCCGTGCTGGCCGTCGTGGTGGGGCGACCGGGCCTTCTGCGCGGGCGGGGACGTGGTCATGCTACACGATAGCGGCAAGGCGAAAGACGGCCGGGCGGAAGGCTTCTGGCGCACGGAATATGCGCTGAACGAGCTGATCCACACCTATCCCAAACCCTATGTCGCGCTGATCGACGGCATCGTCATGGGCGGCGGCGTCGGGCTTTCGGTTCACGGCGATCATTGCGTGGCGGGCGACACGACGCTCTTCGCCATGCCGGAGACGGGCATCGGCTACTTCCCCGATGTGGGCGGGACCTACTTCCTGCCCCGGCTGCGCCAGGACATCGGCAACTGGCTCGGCCTGACAGGCGCGCGGCTCGGCCCGGCGGAATGCCTGGAGATCGGCGTCGCGACGGCATTCGTTCCGACCGACAAGCATGAGCAACTCGTCAAATCGCTGGCGGACGTGAAGTCGCCGGACGAGGTGGCGGGCTTGATCCAGTCCTTCGCCGCAACACCCGAAGGCGGCGACGTGCCGACCGAGGTGCAGCTGTTCGACCGCGACAGCGTCGCCGACATCCTCGCCGCGCTGGACGCGGACGGCTCGGACTGGGCCGCCAAGCAGGCCAAGACCCTGCGCCGCAAGAGCCCTCTCGCCATGGCCACAACGCTGGAAGCCATGCGGCGCGGCGCGACTATGGATTTCCGCGACGTGATGGCGATGGAGCTCGACCTGTCGCTGAACTTCCTGACCATACAGGACTTCTACGAAGGCATCCGTGCGCAGCTGATCGACAAGGACCGCAACCCGAAATGGTCACATGACGGGGTGGACGGCGTCACCGCCGACCAGGTGGAGCGCATGTTCGGCCAGGTCGCGCAGCCGCGGCAGGAATTTCACGATACATAAAATTCGTCATCGCACAGCTCGACTGTGCGATCCATGCGGCTGGCGATTGCCTCGCCCTCGTGGATGGCACGATCAAGTCGTGCCATGACGGTAGCTTAGCTGGTAAACTTGTCCATGACCGACCCGCTGGAACGCTCACACGCCGCCATGAAGTTCGCGGCCCCCGACCCGGTCGCGGCGGCGGACTGGTATGCGTCGTTGGGTTTCCGCACCGCAACCTACGGCGATTACGCCATCGTGAAGCGCGGGCGGCTTTGTCTGCATCTCTGGCAATGCGAAGACCGCCACATCGCGGAGAACACGTCCTGCTATGTGGAGTTGGAGGATGTCGATACGCTCCATGCGGAATGGGCTGCGCTTGACCTCGGCGCGGGACGGCTCGAAGACACGCCCAAGGACCAGCCAGGACACGGTATGCGGGAATTCCATCTCTGGGACCCGGCGGGAAACCTCATCGGCTTCGGCTCACCACTCAAGGACAAACCATCATGATCATCGCCTTCATCGGACTGGGAAACATGGGCGGCGGGATGGCCGCGAACCTCGCCAAGCACCACGATGTGCGCGCGTTCGACCTCTCCGACGATGCGCTCGCCAAGGCGGTCGGGGCGGGGTGCACCAAGGCCGACACGGTCGCGCAGGCGGTGTCCGGCGCGGACGCGGTCGTCACCATGCTCCCGGCCGGGCAGCACGTGCGCGCAGTCTATGCCGAGGTGTTCGACCATGCGGGCGAGGGCACGCTGATGATCGACTGCTCCACCGTCGACGTGGACAGCGCGCGCGCCGTGATCGGCCAGGCGGTGGAGCGCGGCTTCGCCATGATCGACGCGCCTGTATCAGGCGGCGTGAAAGGCGCGGCGGACGGGACGCTGACCTTTATGTGCGGCGGGGCGGCGGATGCGTTTGGGCGCGCCAAGCCGCTGCTGGACATCATGGGCAAGAACGTCTTCCACGCGGGCGATGCGGGCAACGGGCAGGTCGCGAAGATCTGCAACAACATGCTGCTCGGCATTCACATGATCGGGACGTGCGAGGCGTTCAACCTGGCGGACAAGCTCGGTCTCGACGCGCAGACTTTCTACGACATCTCCAGCACCGCGTCCGGCCAGAACTGGTCCATGACGAGCTACTGCCCCGCTCCGGGTCCGGTCGAAAGCGCCCCGTCCAACCGCGACTACCAGCCCGGCTTTGCCGCCGCGATGATGCTGAAGGACCTGCGCCTCGCAAAGGATGCCGCCACCACGGCCCGCGCCGCTACACCGCTCGGCGCGCAGGCGGAAGCGCTCTACGCGCTGATGGAAGCGGCCGGGGAAGGCGGGTTGGACTTCAGCGGGGTAATGAAGCTGATCGACGGGTCGCTGTAGGGTGCTTGCATTTTGCTAGCGTTTGCCGCACGCTCTGTGCATGGCGAATATCACGATCCGAAATCTCGATGATGACCTTCATGAGGCGATCAAGCTGGCGGCGGAATCCAACGGGCGCTCTATGGAGTCCGAGCTCCGTGTGCTGATCCAAAAACAGTATAAGAAACGCGGTGAGCCAAAGGGATTGCTCGCAGCGTTGGCCCGTTTCCGCGAAGAGACGGGTGGCTTGACCGACGATGAATTGAAGTATCTCGAGCGCGACGAGGCGGAACTTCCGAAGCCTATGACATTCGATTGATGTTGGTCCTCGACACCAATATCGTTTCGGAACTGATGCGGCCCAGCCCTGCAGAAGAAGTTCTGAGATGGTTCGATGCGAACCCGGAAGAAACCTGCATGTGCGCGGTGACAGTCGCCGAAATTGCGTTCGGCCTCGCAAGCATGCCGGACGGACGTCGGCAGAGGGAGCTTGTCACGCGCTTCGATGCATTGCTTGGGCCCAACCGGACAGGCGTGCTGCCTTTCGACTTGAACGCCGCAGAAATCTATGGGCCAATGTCTGCAAGACTTCGACGCGAAGGCAGCCAGATTGGCCCGATGGATGCCATGATTGCCGCAACGGCGATTGCGCATCAGGCGAGTGTCGTGACGCGCAATGTCAAACACTTCGCCTTGACGCAGGTTGAGTGTGTAAACCCGTTTTCTTTTGGATGATGCTATAAAAAAAACGCTCCGCAGAGGGAGCGTTTTCTGCTTGCGGAGAGAGTCCCCCTTCGCGTCCTTTGGGGACGCGCCGCTTCGCGGAGGTTTGCGACGATTGCCGTTGGCAATCTTAGACCCCTCACGGGGACGCAAACCTATGGGGCTAGATTGATCCCTAAGTATTCATGCTGTCGAAGAAGTCGTTGTTCGTCTTCGTGTCCTTCAACTTGCCCAGCAGGAATTCGATCGCGTCCATCGTGCCCATCGGGTTGAGGATGCGGCGCAGGATGTAGGTTTTCTGCAGCGCGACCGGATCGACCAGCAGTTCCTCTTTCCGCGTGCCGGACTTGGTGACGTCGATGGCGGGGAAGATGCGCTTGTCGGCGACCTTTCGGTCCAGGATGATTTCGGAGTTACCCGTACCCTTGAATTCCTCGAAGATGACTTCGTCCATCTTGGAGCCGGTCTCGATCAGCGCCGTGGCGATGATGGTCAGCGAGCCGCCGTCCTCGATGTTGCGCGCCGCGCCGAAGAAGCGCTTGGGGCGTTGCAGCGCGTTGGCGTCCACACCACC
>CAYULR010000034.1:13529-14780 GCA_964445685.1 uncultured Algimonas sp. | reverse complement strand
ACCTGTGACCTCTGCCTTCGGAGGGCAGCGCTCTATCCAGCTGAGCTACAGGTGCTGGGTATGGACGCTATAGCGGTGCGGATGCGGCGCGGCTAGCGCTTTCGGCACGAAGGCTCTGCATGAGCGGCTCGAGCCGGTCTTCCCAGATTTCGCGCGTGACCACGCCCGTATGTTTGTAGCGGATGTGACCCTTCGTATCGATGACGAACGTCTCCGGCGCGCCCGTGACACCGAGGTCGATCGCCAGTCGCGAATCAGGATCGAACAGGATGAGGTCGTACGGGTCGCCATGCTGCGCCAACCACCGGTTGGCCTTTTCCCGCGTGTCGCGCCAGTTCACGCCGATCATCACGAAGCTGGGCTTCTGGTCCAACTCCATGAAGAGCGGGTGCTCGTAGAGACACGCCACGCACCAGGACCCGAAAACGTTCACAAGCGCGACCTGCCCCTGCAAGGCCTTGTCGGTCACAGGGTCGCCCGCCAAGGTTTCCAGCGAGAATTCCGGGACGGGGCGGTCCAGCAGTTCTGAGGGCAGGATGGACGGATCACGCGTCAGACCGATCGCCAGGAACAGGGCGAGCGCGCCGAACAGAGCGAGGGGAATGAAACCTTTCAGCTTTCGCATGGTCCCAGCCTCTGGCGCGCTGCGGGCGGGCTGGCAAGTCTACCGCTCCCTCTGGACGCACATCTTGCCCACCCCGCCAAACATGACCATAAGCCGCGACCATGAACTGGCTGACCAAATTGACCCCGCCCGGCGTGAAGTCGATCTTCACCAAGCGCGACACGCCCGACAATCTCTGGATGAAATGTCCGAAGTCCGGCGAAATGATCTTCACCGCCGACCTGCCGAGCCTGATGCACGTCACGCCTGCCGGACACCACATGCGGATCGGGCCGGAACTGCGCTTCGGCTACACGTTCGATAACGGCCAGTACGAGTCGTTCGACGTGCCCGGCGTCGTCGCGGACCCGCTGAAGTTCAAGGACGACCAGAAGTACACTGACCGCCTGAAGCGCGCCCGTGCCAAGACTGGCCAGGACGACGCGATGAGCATCGGTGTCGGCCGCATTCACGACGTCGAGGCGACCGTGCTGGTGCAGAACTTCGCCTTCATGGGCGGATCGCTCGGCATGGCGGCGGGCGAAGGCCTGATCACGGCGGCAGACATCGCGGTCGAACGCGGCCTGCCGCTCGTGGCCTTTACCGCAGCCGGCGGTGCGCGGATGCAGGAAGGCGCACTGTCGCTG
>CAYULR010000034.1:5877-13519 GCA_964445685.1 uncultured Algimonas sp. | reverse complement strand
CTGGGCGACGTCCACCTCGCCGAGCCGGGCGCGATGATCGGTTTCGCCGGGCCGCGCGTGATCGAGGAAACTATTCGGGAGAAGCTGCCCGAAGGCTTCCAGCGCGCGGAATATCTCGAGGAAAAAGGCATGGTCGACAAGGTCGTGCCGCGCTCCGAGATGCGCGAGACGCTGGCCCGCCTCCTGTCTGTCCTGACCAATACGGACCACGCCATCCCCGATCCGGTCACGCCGCAAACCCTCCCGGCATGAGCGCCCTAGAGGCCGCGCTGGACGAGTTCCGGCGGCTCCACCCGCGCAAGATCGACCTTGGCCTGGGCCGGGTCGAACGGGTGCTGGCTGCACTCGGCAACCCGCAGGACAAGATGCCGCCCGCCATCCATGTGGCCGGGACGAACGGCAAAGGCTCAACGGTCGCCCTCCTGCGCGCCATGCTGGAGGCCAGCGGCGCCAAGGTCCACGTCTACACCTCTCCTCACCTCGTTCGGTTCAACGAACGGATCGTGCTGGCGAGCGAAGAGATCGACGACGACAGGCTGGTCGATATCCTGCAACGCGTGCGCGACGCCAATGGGGGCGAACCGCTCTCCTTCTTCGAAGCGACCACGGCGGCGGCTTTCCTCGCCAGCGGACTACGCCATCATCGAAGTGGGCTTGGGCGGGCGATACGATGCGACCAACGTCTTCACGCCGCGCCTCTGCGCCATCACGCCCGTGGATTACGATCATGCGGAGTTTCTGGGGCGGGACATCGAGGGCATTGCGGGGGAGAAGGCGGGCATCATCAAGCCGGGCGTTCCTGTTTGCGTCGCCCCGCAACGCAGCGACGTGCGCACCGTCATCGAACGCGTGGCGGAGAGCCAGGGTGCACCGCTTTTCTCATGGGGGCAGGACTTCCGCGCTTTCCGGCAGCAAGGACGGCTGGTCTACGAAGCGGAGACGGAATTGCTCGACCTTCCGGAGCCTGCCCTCGCGGGCGAGCACCAGATCATGAATGCAGGGGTGGCGATCACGCTCGCGCGCAAACTCGGACTGTCTTCCGACGATATCGGAAACGGCCTGCGCGAAGCGCATTGGCCCGCCCGCATGCAGCCCCTCACCAAAGGGCCCTTGATCGACATAGCGGCGGAAGCCGGGGCGGAAGTCTGGCTGGATGGGGGGCACAACCCCCATGCGGCGAAGGCGCTATCCGCGCACATGGCCGGACTGGAAGCCCGCTCGCCCAAGCCGCTCGTTCTGCTCATGGGCATTCTCGCCAACAAGAATGCAGGCGCTTATCTGGACTTCTTCGAAGGACTCGCCGCCGGTCTCGTCGCCGTGGACATTGGAGATCACGCCAGCTTGTCGCCGGACGTATTGACGGAACTCGCGGCTTCGCGCGGCTTGGCGACGGTCACGGGCAACAATTTGACCGACGCCATGCAAAAGGCCGTCAATATGGGCGAAGCCCTGTCACGTCAGACGGTTGAAGAACCGATCATCCCGCCGCGCATCCTGATCTGCGGATCGCTTTATCTGGCGGGAGAGGTCCTCGCGGACAACGGCTAGGCGACGGACGTTCCGCGCGTCGGATAGTCGTTCTTCACAACGAAGTTGAGACCCTTGACTAGGTCGGCCATGTCCGGGCGGCCGAACGGCGTGTTTTGCACGATCTCCGCATAAAGAGTCCCGTCCGGGCGGACGACGAAGATACCGGGCTCTGCAAACAGGGAAGGCTCCGCATCGCTGATCGCGCTGGAAATGAACAGACCAAGCGACTTGGCGTCCAGAAGCTCCAGGCTGTGCGCAATGGGCAGCTCATCCACCGCCCATTCGTCACGGGCTTTCTGCGCGCGTTCCTCGGAATCCATGGAAACGGCGACGATGTCGTGGCCGTCCGCGCGGATATCCGCGACCATCGGCTCGATCGCTTCCAGCTGTGCCTTGCACTTCGGGCAGTGGACGCCGCGATAGACGACGATGATCTGGAAGTTGTCCGGGCTGGCTTCCGCCATGTTGAACGTACCGCCCCCGACGAGAGGCACCTCGACGTCGGGGATGCGGGATTTGGGCGTGATAAGAGTGGGCATGAGATGTCCCTGCTGAAACGGTGGCTTAGAGGTTGTCTGGATCGACGGCGGTATCGGCCTGGCGCAGCACGTCCGGCGCAGCGAACGCATCGCCGTCTTCGGACAGATATCCCAAACCTTCGTCGATCTTGGCGACCAGCGCTTTCGTGTCCGGCAGCGTGTCGGCGGCGTCGCGCGCCACCATTTCCTGGCGCAGCTTCGTCAGCGCGTCGCGGCGTTCCTGCACGGGCACGTCGGGATTGGCGTAGATGTCCATGACTTCGTCGGCGGTCACGGGGTTGGCCAGTCCGGGCATGTAGGCGTCGCCGTCGATTTGCGTGTCGACCGGAAGGGTCGTGAATTGCGGGTCTAGATCGGGCATTGTGGGTCTCCTCTATTCCCCTAACCAACGCCTCCCTGCGGGGCGCGTTCCGAAACAGCTGTTCACGCACTCGGCTGCGGCGCGTCGCAATGGGAAAGAGGACGTGACTTCGCCCGAGCCGGACCTCTGCCTAGGCAAGAGTGAAAATGAAGGGGGACGGGATGAGGATTTTTGTACTGGCCGCAACGGTTGCGGCGTCTCTGGCGGGGCTGTCGTCCTGTGCGACAGTGGCGCGGGGGACGAACGACACGCTGGTCGTCGATACGGTCCCGCCGGGCGCGTCCGTGTCCACGGACCGCGTGGTCGGAAAGAACCGGGACGGCTCGCCCATCTATGCAGGCTGTTTGTCCACACCATGCGAAATGAAGATCCCGCGCCGGTCGGAATTCCTCATGACCGTGGCGGCGGACGGCTACCAGCCCGTCGAGATCGGGGTGAGCGGGTCGACCAAGAAGGAAGCGCTTCGGGCCAACTTCGCAACGACGGGCAAGGTCGGCGTCGCAGTCGGCGCTACGGCGTTTACCGCCCTGGCGTCTGCGGGCGGCCTCTTCTCCACGGGCGCGGCCGCCTCCGCCGGAGCGGCGACGGCGGGTGTGATGACGGGCGGCCTGCTTGTCGGAACGGTCGTGGTGGATGCGGCGACCGGAGCCCTCCTAAACCTGAACCCCAACCCGATCGTGATCACGCTCGCCCCGGAAGGCACGGAATTGCCCGAACATCCGAAAGCCGTCGCGATCCGCGAAAAGCGGCTGGCGCGCGAGGAAAGACGAGACGGAGGCGGTTCGTGACGGGCCGCAAGAGTTGTTCCGCTCTCGCCGCGCTGCTGTTCGGTGGTTGCGCGACACTGGTCAACGGAACGGAGGAGACGTTCCACGTCGATACGGTTCCGGCCGGAGCCACCGTCACGACCACGATCGGCGGCGGCAATTCCGCCTATGCCTGCGCGGCCACGCCGTGCGGGTTCAACGTCTCGCGCAAGGCGACCTTCGTCGCGACCGTCACCAAGCCGGGCTACCACCCGGTCCGGGTCGTGGTGCGCAACAGCGAGTTCAAACGGCTCGCCCTAGATGATCTGGGGGTTGAGACCGCGTCGAGCGAGCATGGCGATGCGGATACGCTGAAATCGTTAGGCGGAAATATCGGCGCGGCGACAGCGGCCCAGGCGGCCGTCCTGAACGTCGACCCCATCACCTCCGCCGTCTTCGGCAGCACGTCTGTCGGGTTGGCCGTGGGCCAGACGCTCATCATCGCCGCGCCCGCCGCGATCGTGACGGACTCGGCTACGGGGAGCCTGAACAAGCTCTACCCGAACCCCATTCGTTTGCGGCTGATCCCGGACACAGAACCGATCGAGAGCATCGACAGCGTCCGCCGCCTGACGGACGATCCGTCGCTTTTTATTGCGGCGCAGCCCGTCGGGTCCGCGCCGGAGTAGACGCCTAGGCGTGCTCCGCCAGCCATTCTGCCAACTTGGTCTTGGTCATCGCGCCCATCTTGGTCGAGACGACTTCGCCGTTCTTGAAGATCATCATCGTGGGCACATTGCGAATGTGATAGCGCATCGGCGTGTCCGGAGCGTCGTCGATATTGACCTTGGCCACCTTCACCTTGCCGTCCATCTCGTCGGAAACGGCTTCCAGCGCCGGGCCCATCGCCTTGCAGGGCGCGCACCATTCGGCCCAGAAGTCCACCAGGACGGGCGTGTCGGATTTCAGGACTTCGCTTTGAAACGTGTCGTCGGTAACGGCGATAGTGCTCATGAGAGAACCTTTCTGTCTTGTGAGGCAGAGGTAGGCTCCGCGTTCACCTGTTTCAAGACGGAGTCCATCACGCCGTCGTCAAGCCACATGAGAGACGGCGTATCCGTCCACAGCAAACCGCAGCGATAGTCGCGACCCGGCCAGATAGCCCGCGCCAGCTCGCGGTAGGCCGCCATCTGCGCCAGATAGCCCGGATCGACATCCGACACGTCCGTCGGCGGCGGGCGGTTGGACTTGTAGTCGACGAGGTAGATCGTCTCCGGCGTCACGTGCAGGCGGTCCACCTGCGCAGTCAGGAAAACCTCCCCGCCCCGGATCGTCTCCACCCGTCCTGCGAGGCTGACCTCTGCGCGGGACCCCGGCGCGAACACTTGCGCGAAACCGGGATTGTCGAGCACGCCGAAGACCTCGCCCAAGATTTCCGCGCGGTCGCTCTCCACGAGGTCCGGCTGTTCATCCAGCATCTTGGCCGCCACCGTCCTGCGCCGCTCCACTGGGTGGTCCGGCAGGATTTCCAGCAGGCGGTGGATTAGGATGCCCCGCATGAAGCGCCCCTCGCCCGGTGCGCGGCTCATCGGTTCGCCGCGCGACAGCAAGGCGCTGGGCGAGGCCGTGTCGTCCCGGAAGACTTCGGGGGCTGCGGGTTTGTCGATCCAGCTCGGCAAAGGCTGTTCGGTTTCGGCCACGAGCGCAGAGGCGTGAACCGGGTCGGAGGGCGGAAGGCCGTACCGCAAACCCATGCGGCCATTGCCGTCGAAGGGCGTCTCGAACTCTTTGGTCTCAAGCGACTCCATCGTGCGTTGCGCCCAGTGATACCAACTGTCCTCGTCGAAGCCGTGCTCCTTGCGGCCATGCCATGCACCGCAGACGATCAGTTCCGTCTCCGCACGTGTCATGGCGACGTAGAGCAGGCGCATATATTCGCGCATGTCCTCGGCGTGGTGCTCCGCCTTGTAGCCATCAGTCAGTGGAATGCTGTCGCGCGATGCCGGAGCCAGCATCCACCCCTCGCCCGCACGGATGAGTCCGCTCGCCTTGTTGGTCGGCGCGCGGGTCGTGTCCGGCAGGAAGACGATGGGCGCTTCGAGCCCCTTCGCCCCGTGGACCGTCATGACGCGGACTTCGCGCCCAGCCGGGTCCTTGTCGCGTTTGATGGTGATTTCGTCGTTGGTGAAGGCCTGCAGGAAACGTTGCAGGCTCGGCGCACGGCGCTGCTGGTGTGCCAGCGCGATGGACAGGAACGCGTCCAGCGCCTCTCTTGCCTCCAGCCCCAGACGCTGGAACAGCGCCTCGCGGTAGGTCAACCCATGCGGGCCACGCCGGTCGAGCAAGCGGGCGTAGAAGTCGTACGGGGCAAGGCCCGCATCGTCCTGGATGGCATCGAAGAACGCGGCCAAGTCCGGACGCCGGTCCTGTAGGGCGGGCCAAAGCCCTCCTTCCCGCTCTACCGCGATCTCGAACAGCTGGTCGTCATCCAGCCCGAACAGAGGCGACTTCAGCACTTCCGCCAGTGACAGGCAGTCCTGCGGCAACAGAACAAACCGCGTCAGCGCGAGTAGGTCGCGCACGACGGTCGCCTCCTGCAGCACAAGGCGGTCCGCCCCGGCTACGGGCAATCCAGCGCGTTTCAGCTCCCGGATCAGCGCGTCGAACAATCCGCCGATCCGCTTCTGCACGAGGATCAGCACGTCGCCCGCATGCATGGGGCGGACCTGGCCGAGATCGCGGTCGAAGATCGGCTTCTCGCCCTCCCAGGCCTTGATCGTGTTGGCGATCTCGCGCGCCAGGCGGACCTTGGCGTCGCCGTCCCCTGTCGCATCGACTGGGGTCGTGTCCCACGGCTCCTTGTCTTCGATGCCTTCGTCGCGCGGCACGAGCGGCCAGAGCTCGACCGTGCCTGCGTCCTTCCGGTAGGCAACATGGTTCACCAGATCGGAGGTCTCCGGCACGCTGTCCGCATCGAACATGGCCTGCATGCCTTTCTGGTCAAGGAACAGTGCATCGACGGCGTCGAGCACCTGCTGGGCCGAGCGGAAGGACATGCGCAGCGTCACGCCTTTGCCGTCTTCGGCGCGCGTGCGGATGCTGTCCATGAACAGCTTCGGCGCCGCGCCCTGGAAGCGGTAGATGCTCTGCTTGGGATCGCCCACGGCGAAGAAGGTCCGGCGCGGCCCGTCCCGGTCGGGGCTGTCCTGCGTGAACGGCTCGGTCAGCGCATCGACGATGTCCCACTGTTCGGGCGAGGTGTCCTGCGCCTCGTCCAGCAGGACATGCTCCACGCCGCCGTCCAACTTGTAGGCGATCCAGTCGGACACATCCGTACGGGTCAGCAGGTCGCGCGTCTTTAGGATCAGGTCGTTGAAGTCGAGCCCGCGCACGCCGTGCTTGGCAACCTGGTGGTCCCGGCCCAGCGTATGGGCGAGCGTCAGGAACGCCTCGCTCGTCCGCGCCAGCCGCGCAGCCTTGATCCGCTCGACCTCGCGCAGAACACGCAGCGTCTCCGGGCTGTCCTCGCTGATGAAATCGTCCGCTTCGATCACGGCTTTGACGAGCAGGCGCTTCTTCGGCGAACCGCTCTGGGTGAAAAAGGCGCTGGAGTAGATGGCGAACGCTTCGCCCGCGTCCGCCGCGAGTGCCTGGGCAACGCAATCCGCGAAGCCTTCCGCCGTCTTGCCCTTGCCCCGGCAGAGATCGGCAATACGGCTCAGGCGGTCCGTGTCGGTCGCGTTCCAAGCCGCCTGCGCAATTCCATCCGGTTCGTCGTCGGGACCCAGCTCGGCCGCTTTGCGGAAAGCGCTCATGCTGCCTTCGGTCTTCCAGCGTTCGATCCGTTCGAAATCACGCGCCCCGCCCATCAACAGCGCGTCCAACGTCATGTCCGCATTCTGTCGGGCCAAGTGGTGCAGCGGTTCCGCGAGGTCGGGCCGGGCCTGCGCGTCCTTGAGCAGACGCGTCCGGCCTTCGGAGAGAAGCTCTCCGGCCTCCGTGTCGTCCAGCGGCGAGAAGCCCGGCATGATGCCGGCTTCGATGGGGAAGCGCGCGATGATCCGTTCGCAGAAGGCGTGGATCGTCATGACCTTCAACCCTTCGGGCGTTTCCAGAGCGCTCGCGAACAGCGTCCGGACGCGGTCGATGGGCAGCGCGTTGCGGACCTGCGCATAGGGCTGGCCGTACAGATCGTGCAGCGCTTCGAGGAGCTTCTCGTCCGACGCGATGGACCAGCGCGAGAAGGTCTTGAACAGGCGCTCCTGCATTTCCGACGCTGCCGCGCGCGTATAGGTCAGGCAGAGGATCTTGTCCGGGTCCGTGCCCTGCAGCAGGATGCGCGACACGCGGTCGACCAGGACCTTTGTCTTGCCCGAGCCCGCATTGGCGTTGACCATGCGCGGCGCGGTCGGGTCGGCGGCCTGCCGTTGCAGGTCGGTGGCGTCCGCGACGGTGAACTCTTCGCT
>CAYULR010000034.1:0-5867 GCA_964445685.1 uncultured Algimonas sp. | reverse complement strand
CACGACTCGCTCCCCAGGATAGACGACCACTCTGCCCGGCGGGCCAGATCGTCATAGTCGCCGTAATCGTTCACATATTGCGCGCGCGGCTGGGACGGATAGCCCGTGTTCGGATCGTCGTAGAGCTTGATGAGCGTGCGCAGCGTCGAGATGGCCTCGGCCACGAGGTCGTCGACAGGCTTGGCCGAGCGCGCATTCGGCGCGGCGACATGGCTGTGGCGGAAGTCGTTGCCGGAGCCCTTGAGGCGCACATAGCCCATCTGGTCCGTGTCGGCTTTGCCGTGCCCCTCCAGCGCGCCTTGCGCCGCAAGCCAGGCGGCAAGCGGGAGCTGCGGGTCGAACCCGGCCCCGACCTGGCTGGCACTGGACGGCGTGCCCGTCTTGAAATCGGTGAAGGCGTAGCCCGTGGGCGAGCGTTCCACGAGGTCGAGAATGCCGTGCAGCCCGAAGTCCAGATCCTCCATGCGGTAGGTGGCCTTCACCTCCGTCCCGGCCACGTCGTAGCCGTCCGCATGGCGCTGCGCGAACCAGCTCATTAGCGCGTCCGTCACGGCGTCGATGCGGGGCTGTTCCTTGAAGACTTCCTCCGGCTCGAAGCCCGCTTTCGAAAGCTCTTCCGTGAAATGCGCGGCGAGCGCGTCGCGGTTCGCCGGGTCGTGCGGCGCGTCGGCCTCGAGGATGTATTCCTCCACCGCCGCGTGCATGGCCGTTCCGAACTGGCGGGAGTCCAGCGGTGCGTCGAGCGCGTCCAGCGGGCGGAGGCGCAGCACTTCGCGTCCGAACAGCGAATAGGGATCGCGGATCCAGGTCTTCACGCCCGTGATCGAAATCTTGCGCCCCTGCCTCGCCCAACGGTGCTCCACGGGCGGCTTGGGATTGGGACGCTCGATGAAGACCGGCTCCGACGGCTTGTCGATGGCGCGCGCCCAGCCGAGATAGCGCTCGCCCGTGCCGAGCAGCGCCGCCGCGCCCTCTTCCCCGACGGCCCCGGCCAGCAGCGTCTTCAACCGCCAGACCCACCGGCTTGCCACGGTCGGGCCGCTATCGTCGCGCTGGCTGCGCGTCAGGAAGACAGTGCCGTTGGCGGCCAGTTCGGCGAAGTCATGCGCCGCAAGGCCGTAGCGGCGTTCCGGCAGCGACAGCTTCATCTGGTCCCGCATCCCGCGCGACAGGAATGGACCGGAGTTGACGCCTGCGGGCCACGTGCCTTCGTTCAGGCTGCCCAGGATGATTACGTCCGTGTCGAGCAGGCGCGCTTCGAGAGGACCGAGGATCGACAGACGGTGATGAGGGCCCCGGCTGGGCCGCACGACGGAGCCTTGCAGCAAGGAGCTGAGCAGGCGCGAGAAACCTTCCGCATCGGTTTCAGGCAGGGCGAAGCCGTGATTGGCGATCCCATCCAGCACATTGGCCGCTTGCCGCCCGGCATCGCTGCTCCAGAGGCGGAACGTGCCCAGCGTTTCGTCCGTGGAGGCCACCGCATTCGCTGCCGCGATCAGACCCGACGCCCAGGCGTCCGGCGAGGCCATGCCGTCCAGTTCGAGCAGCGGCGCGGCCGCCCTGTAGAGCGCGGCAACAAGCTCCAACGCTTGCAGCGCGTCGGTCTTGGGCCGCAATCCACGGAAGCTTTTGCGTTCCAGCGCGTGCCAGTCCTGTTTCACCAGACCGGGGGCGCAGCCCAGCGCAGTCAGATCGTGCCCGAGCACCAGGCTCAGTTCCACCGGGCCTTCGGGATCGCGTGCCAGTTCGAGCAGTGCGGTCAGGAACACGCCGACCGGCGTCTGCTCCACCGGTACGCCCTGACTCATTGACACATCCACGTTCCAGCGGGCCAAGCGCGCGCGGACGCGTTGCGCCAGAAGCTGGTCCGGCGTGACGAGCGCGGCGGTCTTCTCAGGCGTTTCCAGCGTTTCGCGCATGACGAGCGCGATGGCGAGCGCCTCTTCTGCATCCGTGCGGGCTTCGATCAGCGACAGGCCGTCCAGCGCGGCGTCGAACACATCCGCGCCTTCGCCTTCCGTCAGCGTCCCAATCCGTTCCAGCCAGTCGCCCGTGGCATCGACGGGCACGAGCGCTTCGGCGAGCACGCGGCGGCGTTTGCGGGCTCTCGCACGGTCGGACGTCCCGACGACCCACGGCCAGGGCGGGACGGAGTCGCGCGGCGATTCCATGATGTCGAGCAGCCCTTTCAGCGAGGATTGCGGGTGACGCTGGTCGATAGACCCCCAGATCTTGTCGGGCAGGTCCTCTTGCAAGCCGGGCAGGACGACCATGCCGCTCGGCATGTCCGCAACCACGCGCATCAGCCGCGCCGTCGCTTTCAGCGTCCCCGTGGAGCCCGCAACGATGACGGGATAGTCGGGCGGGCTTTCACGCCAGAGATCGGCCAGCGCATCCAACAAAGCCACGCGGCGTGCGCTCGGCTCCATCATGGACAGCTCGCCCAGACGGTCCGGCCAGTAGGTTTCGATGATCTGGTAGAGCGTGCCCGCATGCTGGAAGTGGGTCGCCGCCTCCTCGCAGACGCGCTTCCACTCCGCCTGGTCGGAGATGCCCACTTCTTCCAATGCTGCATCGTCCATGATCTCGATCAGCGGGTGGGCCATGTGCAGTGCGGCGGCCGGGTCGAGCGGCATGTCGGAGGTGCGCTGGTGATAACGCGCGACGAGCTGTGCGATCTCGAAACGGCGCTGCACCGGGTCGATGCCCGGCGCGACACGGCCCGCCAGCTCACCCGGCTCGAAAGGCGGCTCGTCTGGGTTCACGTCGGCAAGCGGGCGCAGGCGTGGGAGCAGAGCTGCGGACAGGCCGCGCTCCGCCGCCTGGTGCACGAAGGCGAATTCCAGCGCGCGCGCCGCGCGGCGCGTGGGCAGCAGGACCAGCCCGTCCTGCAACGCATCGCCGTAATGTTCCTGCAGGCCATGCGCGAGCGAGCGCAGGAACGGCACGCCGGACGGCATGTTGTAGAGTGTTCTCAAATCTGCCTCCCCGTTGGCGTCATATCAGAGCGGCAGCTCCATTTCGCCGCGCAATATCTTCTCCGCCACGCCGCGCGTTTCCGGATCGCCCACATGCATCCAGTAGCCCGGAATGGGCAGGCCGAAGACGCGGCCGCGATCAATGGATTTCTGCCAGATCTTGGTGCGCGAGAACTTCTCCGGCGGAAAGCCGGCAGCCCGCGCCGGGGTGAAGATTTCCACGCCTGCATAAATCCAGAACGCTTTCTCGCCCGTTTTCCAGGACAGACGCCCGTCGCGGTCCATGTCGAAGTCGCCGAGGCCTGGATATCCAAGTTGGCGCGGTTTGGGCGCGACCAGGAGTAGGTCGTCCATCTCGTCCGGGTCCCAGGCTTGGTAGAGCGCATCGATCACGGGCGTGAACTCCGACCAGACTGCATCGATGTTGCAGACCAGCACGGGAGCCTCGCCCAGCAGAGGGAGTGCCTTCACCAGCCCTCCGCCCGTTTCCAGCAGGCCGTCACGCTCGCACGAAATGATGATCTCCGGCCCGGCGGTGCGGGCCTTCAGGTGCGCTTCCAGATGATCGGCATGGGCGTGGACGTTGACCACGGCACGTTTGACGCCTGCCTCGGCCAGCCGGTCGAGCATGTGGTCGATCAACGGACGGCCATCGACCTCGACCATGGCCTTGGACCGGTCACGGGTCAGCGGCATCATGCGGGTGCCGTGCCCGGCAGCCATTACCATGGCGGTTTCGATCATGCCAACACCTCTGGAACGTGAGTCGCGAACCACGCCCTTAGCCCTGCACAGGCCGGATGGGACAGGTCGCGTTTCAGATGGTCTCGCACACGCGGGATGAGACTGCGATATTGGGGCTTACCGAAATCGCGGTCCGCCCGGACGGGAAAGCCGATGACCTTGGTGTTCCGCTGGGCGGCCATGACGGCGTAGGCTGCGTCGAACGCCTCTCTGTCCGCGATCCCAGCGGCGTCGCAGAAGCGCGCCTTCAACGGGTCGTGCAGTTCGGGCGACACATCCCGGCGGGCGTCTTCGAGAAAGCTGGCCAGATCGTAGCTCGGGTGGGCGAAGAGCGCGTCCTGGAAATCGATCAGCCCGACCTTGGCCTGCCCGTCGCGCTCCGGCAGCCAGAAAAGGTTCTGCGCATGGAAATCCCGCAGGCAGAGCCCGGATGCCTGGCCCTCGAACGCCTTGAACGCGTCTCGCCACAGATCGTAGAATTCGGCACGGGCTTCGTCGCTAACCGGACGGTCCACATCGGGCGCGTAATAGTCGAGAAACAGGTCCGTCTCCGCCAGCAGCGCCGCCTCGTCATAGTCGCGCAGAGCCCACTCCGCGCCCTTAAACTCCGGCCGTGTCGGAAAGCTGCTGCGGTAGATCGCACCGAGGACATCGACTGCGGCCTCGTAGAGCGGCGTTTCCAAGGACGGATCGTCGTTGATGACACGGAAATAGTCGCCCTCCCCGAAATCCTCCAGGATGGCGAAGCCCTGCTCCACATCGGCGGCGTAGATATGCGGGGCGGAGAAGCCCCGCATGGAGAGCTGGTCCGCGACCGTCAGGAAGGCTTCTAGGTTCGGCCCGGCCAGACGGGCCAACGCGTTGTAGCCCATGGCGCGCCGTTCCTCGACGCTCATGCCGTCCGTCTCGCCCGGGACTTCGTCACCGCGCGGAGCGTCCATCAGGACCGCTTTGCGCCCCTTGTGCTCCATGCGGATGTAGCGGCGTGTGGAGGCATCGCCCTGGATGGGCGCCCGCTCCGCGTCGCCCCATCCGGCTTGCGCAATGAAGCTTTCCATATCCGCGCGCCGTTCAGACATCGCGTCCCTCCCACCCTGTCAAGGTCGCCATGCGCGCTTCGCCGTCGAAGGCGAGCTCCACGCCCATCGCGTCTTCCGGCACATGCGCGCCGAGCTTGTCCGCCCATTCCAGCAGGACGACCGCTTCGCCGAACACGTCCAGCAACCCCAGTTCGAAGGCATCGTCCGGTGCGTCCAGCCGGTAGAGGTCGCAGTGCCACAGCTCGTCGTCGCCCCAGTCATAGGTCTGCACCAGCGTGTAGGTCGGGGACGGCACGTCGGTCGCGCCCAGACGCGATTGGATCAGCCCGCGCGCCAGAGTGGTCTTGCCCGCGCCCAGTCCGCCGGACAAGCAGACCGTGTCACCGGGTCGCAGGGCAGCCGCTAAACGGGCGCCCAGGGCCAGTGTTTCCGCTTCGGACCGCAAAGGGATGGATTTCAAAGGGATGGCGTTCACCGGAGGCATCATCTACCGCCTTGCCTTTTGAGGGCAAGCGCTTAACTACCCCGCATTGCAGTCCGCAGCGGCGAAAAGGAGCGAGCGTGGCCAAAGTTATCTTCCACGATCACGAGGGCAATACCCGCGAAGTCGAGGCGAAAGCCGGCACCTCCGTCATGGAAGCCGCGATCTCGAACATGATTCCGGGCATCGACGCCGATTGCGGCGGTGCCTGCGCCTGCGCGACCTGCCACGTCTATGTCGCAGCGGAATGGGCCGG
Organism: uncultured Algimonas sp.; assembly: GCA_964445685.1. GTDB lineage: Bacteria > Pseudomonadota > Alphaproteobacteria > Caulobacterales > Maricaulaceae > Litorimonas. The sequence goes on along the minus strand of CAYULR010000034.1, from coordinate 368 downwards.
CAAGCTGAAGCCCAAGGACGACATGGAAGACAGCATGCTCGACTTCGCCGACAATGTTCAGGACAATTCGCGCCTGTGCTGCCAGATCCTGCTCTCCGACGAGCTCGACGGCATCGAGATCACAACGCCCGAAAGCCAGTAGGCGTCCGCCCCAGGGCGAGGACTAGAAGGTCAGCTCGCCGGAGTCGCATCCGATCCAGTAGTGGACGCGGTCCGCGTTCACTTCGATCAGGGTCAGGCCGTCTTCATCGACGCCGCCCGGAAACCAGTCCGACAATTTCTCCTGCCAGTGCTTTTCCAGCATGGCCCGGTCCGTGTGAAGCTTAGCCGACCCGCTCAACGCCACGTAGATATCATCGTCCGTGTCC
>CAYULR010000033.1:7143-15103 GCA_964445685.1 uncultured Algimonas sp. | reverse complement strand
AGTGGAGATTCCGCAGGAAGCGTTTATCGCGGCGTTGAAAATGGACGATGCATAGTTTCAGGCTTCGCCTGAAAAATTTTTGGTCCGGGGGACCAAAATCATGCGTCGCCGTGAGCACAAGCGAACGGGCTGGCCCAAAGGGCCAGAGGAACGGCAACTTCGAGCAGGACCTTTGGCTTTGAGGCCAGCTGCATGGATCGCACAGCTCAGCTGTACGGTGACGCAAGTGGCTGAATGCCCCTCACTGCGCTCTCGCTCTGAAGGCCGTTAGGCCCGCTTCCTCAAACTCCCACACGCCCAAAGCACCAACGCAATCAGCGGAAACTGCATCGCCACCCGCCCCCAAAGCGCCACTGGCCCCTCCAGCGAGCCCAGCGGCATGCCTTCCAGCGCCATGAAGATGTTCGCTGGCAGCACGGCCAGCAGGAAGGCTGCCAGCAGCCATCCCGTCGCCCTGCGCCAGCGCGGCACGACGAGCCCAACGGCAAACCCGATCTCCATCGCGCCGGTCAGCCACACGATCTCGCGCTTGAAGGGAAGGACCGGCGGGACGATGGCGGCGAACTGGTCGACCTGCGCGAAGTGCGCCCATCCGGCAAGCAGGAAGAACAGGGCAAGCGCCCAACAGACGGCGGTGCGAGTCATTTGCACGCCTAGAACGGGTCGCTCCATTTCGGATCGGTATAGACGCTAGTTCCAGACAGAGTGCGCATGAAAGCGACGAGCGCGTCTTTTTCCGCGTCGGTCAGGTTGAACTGGCGGGCTTGATTGCCATCGCGCAGGCGCGGGTCGAGCGTGGCGAGGAAATCCGTACGGGTCGGTTCTCCGCCCGGGGTCGGAATATTGCTGTAATGATCCATCACGTCGCGCAGCGTCGGGAGCGATCCATCATGCATCATGGGGCCGTTGGGAGCAGTATCGCCCCGCACTATATCGCGCAGGGACGGAGAACGCGTATTGGTGAAATCGAAGGCGAGCATATCGTTCGCTTCGCCCACTACGCCGTTATGCCCACGGTTCGCACCCGTCTGGATTGTGAACTCCGGCGGCTGGTGACAGGCCGCGCAGTTCAGGCCCGTGCCCTGGCCACGAAAATGGTTCTTCCCACGGTTCTCTTCAGCCGTGAAATTGGGAAAATCCGCATTTATGTCGCCCGCCGCCGCGAGCCCTTCATCATAGCGGGAGTCAAAGGATTGAATTGATTTTCCAAATTGCGCGAGCGCCAGACCAATTCTCTCCTCCGTGATTTCAGGATCGAGGAAAACAAAGCGGAAGAGTTCTTCATAATAATCGAGCGCTTCGAGCTTCTCGATCAAATCGTCGAAATCGGGCGCACCGTTTTCACCGGAGAAACCGTGCTCGTTCATGTCTTGGATTGGCTTGGTGGCTTGGTCCGCATGGTCGGAGGCGCGTTGGTCCCAAAACAGGGTCGAGGCTCCGCCACCCGGCCCATCATGCCCGAAACCGCCATTGATGAGTCGCATCGAACTGCGTCGCGTGACTCCGCCCCCCACGCCGGGACTGACGACAAATTGTTCTGAAAAACCCTGTGCCTGAATGTGGCACGTCGCGCACCGCACGGAGTTGTCGATGGACAGGTTGAAATCGTAGAAAAGGCCCCGGCCAAGCGTCGCACCTTTATCGGTGACCGGATTGTCATTGACGAGTGGCGCCCCGATATAATCGGGCACGGTCTGGTTCGCGTAGTTATCTAGTGCAGCCAGATCGAGTGTGGTGCCGAAAGTGCGCGCGACAGAGTCTTGGTCAATACCGACCGATAGGATGAATTCGTCGGAGGTGCTGTCCCCACTCGAATCTGCCGCCCGGACAGTCACGGTCACGTCCCCCGGCGCACTGGGCGTGCCGCTGATGACACCGTCCGAAGCCGAGAGGCCGACATCAGGAGAAAAAGTCACTGCGATTTCGAGTGCGTCATTGTCCGCGTCACTGAAGGTCGTACCGGACTGGCCCGTATCGAAGTCGAACGCGTAGCCGACTTGTCCCAACTGGTCCGGGATGGGTGTAGCGACTGTCGGGGCTGCATTGGTCGCAACGACCGGTGGAGGCGTGACAATGGAATCGCCGAACCCGTCGCCCCCGCAGGCAGCGAGCAGCGCGGCAGCGGCGGCGATAGATGTATTCCGGACTTTTTCGTTCATATTCAGTCTCCCCAGACATCTCACGGCTACGCAAAGGATCGAACACACCGCAACACAAGCTTGTTTAAATCATGCCAAGAGAACGGACAGTTAAGGGACAGGAAATGGACAGGTCGTGGTAAGGAACCGACCATCTTCCGCAGCCTTTGTCCCATCTGGGACATTAACGGCGGCGGGCCGCGCCCCCAAACGACGCTCAGCCATCCCGGCGAACATTGTAAGGGGTTACAACACCATGACGACATCGACACGACAGACATGCCTGCAAGCCGTTCTTGCGGCCGTTCTCGTGCTGGGCGCGACCGCGCCTGCGCAGGCCCAGTTCAAGGACTTGAAGCGCTTCACCAAAAAAGAGGCGGAGAAGAAGGCCAAAAAGGAAATCCGCAAGGCCATCAACGGCACGCCGACCAGCGCCCCGTCGCGCACCACCACGACGACAACGACGACCGTCACCACGACCGGTGCGGCTGCGGGCTCCACGGCAGGCCGTTCGGGCACGCCCAAGCCGACCGAACTGACGCAGTGCGACAGCCTGCGCCCGTCCAAGGTCACCTACGGCAAGCTGGGCGACTACACCTTCTCCCAGGGCATGAGCACGGAAACGCGCACCGGGTTCATCAACCGCCGCGACGTGTCGTTCGAGAGCGGTTGCGTGCTGCCGAACCTGGAGACCAACGAGATCATGTACCTGGAGTTCGACACGGCAAAGCTGAAGGCGGCCGGTCATCCCAATGGCTACGAGACGCAGTGCGTGAAGATCGACGACCGGGCTTACGGCGCGGTGAACGTGACCGAAACGCGCAGCGAATACCCGTCCAATGACAGCGTTCTGGGCGAGTCCCACATGCGTCTGGCCTGCGGCAACAGCGAAGGCATCAGCGAGTGTACGAATGGCTCCAACTCGGACCGTGCCACGGCAGCCGACAAGGATCTGAAGGCCCGCGGCAAGACGGCCCTGTCCTTCATGATGGTCCCGACGCGTCGCTCCGACACACCCAAATCCGGCGAGCGCCTCTACTGCCAGTACTACAACAAGAACTCCGGCAAGAGCCTCTTCGGCTACGAGTACTTCCGCGAATACGGATAAGGACTTGCGGCGGCAGGTCCTCCCGCCGCCGTAGCTCTGGCGGTGCCGTCCGCCCCCCATCTGGGCGGCACCGCACTTTTTCTAAAAGACGCCCGACCCGTCGCAGGCGATCAGGAGCTGGCCCTCGAGGCCGGCTTTTCTGTGGAAGTGGAAAGACCGGTACGTGTCGTTGGACACGGCGTCGAACATGCTCTTCTTGTCGGGGTAGCGCACGATGGCGACCGCGTCCCATTCGTCCTCGCCCTGTCCGATCAGAAAACGGTCGACCTTTCCACCGAACAGGGTCTCCACCCCGTCCACGCCGTTTTCGCGCAGCATCTCGCCAAAGGCCTTGGCGTAGCGGCCATAGGCTTCCTCGCCCGACACCTGCTCGCCCTCCTTGTAGGTCGAGGTCTTTTTGAACTTCAGCAGGTTGAGCATGTAGACGGGTTTGCCGTCCTCATGGCTGTCGAGAAACGCCTTCACCTGTTCGGGTGTCGGCTCCACGGCGATCTGTGTGGGCATGTCTGCTCCCAATCCTATTCTTTGTATCCGGGGTGCTCCAGCACCTCGCTGACGGAGGCCTCGACCATCTCCTTGGACACGAAGAAGTCGGCGGCCAGGGGTCCGCTATAGCCCGGTTGGTTGTATTGGGCGAAGTCGGAAACGCCCGCGTCCCGGAGGACGAATTCGTCGATGAAGAACTGGCCCGTCGCCTCCGCGCTCTGTTTGGAGAGCACCTCGTAGGCGGCGTCGGCCATGATCTGCGGGATGCGGCTCATCTTGGCCATGCTGTCCCCGCCCAGCACGTTGCGCACGGCGGCCGTGTCGATCGATGTCATAGGCCAGAGCGAGTTCACCGCGATGCCGTCGCCCCGGAATTCCTCCGCCATGCCCAGCGTGCACATGGACATGCCGTACTTGGCCATCGTGTAGGCGACGTGGTGGCGGAACCAGCGCGGCTCCATCAGCAGCGGCGGCGCGATGTTCAGGATGTGCGCGTTCGTGCCCGACTTCAGGTGCGGCTGGCAGGCCTGGCTCATCAGGAAGGTGCCGCGCGCATTCACGCCGTTCATCAGGTCGTAGCGCTTCATCGGCGTGGCCGTCGTGGGCGTCAGCGAAATGGCGGAGGCGTTGTTGACCAGGATGTCGATCCCGCCGAAGCGCTCCACCGTCTGGGCGACGGCGGACTGCACCATGGCTTCGTCGCGGATATCGGTCACAATGGGCAGGCACTGCCCGCCCGCTGCCTCGATCTCCTCGGCCGCCGTGTAGATCGTGCCCGCCAGCTTGGGATGCGGCTTGGCCGTCTTGGCGCAGATGGCGATGTTCGCCCCGTCCGCCGCGATGGCCTTGGCGATGGCCAGCCCGATGCCGCGCGACCCGCCCGACATGATGAGGGTGCGGTTCTTGAAGAAGCCCGATGAAGCCATTTGCGATCTCTGTTCTTGGTTGGCGAAGGAATATCCTGACTACGTACGGAATGGGCCGGGCGCGTGCAATTTCGCGGTGAAGTTTGATTAACCGCGTTCCTGCACCACGATTTAATCGTTCCCTGTCAAGGACGTCCCCGAATTGAACACGAAGGTGGAATGAAGGGGGACGTCATGCGTCTTTTGGTTTTAGGCGTCTCGGCCATGGCTCTGGGAGCCTGCAGCGTCGGCGGCGGATATTCATGGGACCAGGGCGGCTTCGGCGGTGCCAAGGCTCACAATGCGGCCGCCTATGGTCACGGCGACTACGGATACCAGGCTGGCTATGCGAGCGGCTATCCGGCCTCGTCCTGCGACGCGCCCGCTCCGGTCGTGCACTACGCCCCGAGCGAGCCGGCACCCTGCGCGGCCTATGCAGCGCCGGTCTACGAGCCCATCCAGCCCGTCGTACCAGCACCCCTGCCCCTGCCCGCACCACAGCCTTGCGGCCACATCGATCCCTGCGCCGGCAGCTATTCCGTCGCCTACGACACCCATGGCAGCACACCGTCGGCCCACGCTTACGGCACGCAGGCCTCCTATGGCGGCTACGCGCCGTCCTACGGGTCGGGCGGCACATACAAGGCCCGCAACACGGCCGGTCATCTGTACGGAACGCTGGGTGCGGTCCTCTATGACGTGGACGAGCCGTTCGGCGGCCTACAAGCCCGTATCGGCTACCAGGCGACACCGCTGCTCGGCGGCGAACTGGAAGGCTCGTTCGGCATCGTGGACGACAGCGCATCTGTCACCGTCTTCGACCCGAACAATCCGGGAGCGTTCACCGTCCAGGACGTCGACTTCGGCGTCGACAACAGCGTCGCGGCCTTCGCCACAGTCGGCCTTCCGATCGCCCCGCGCATCAAGGCCATGGGCCGCGTGGGCTACCACAAGACCAGCATCGAGGCCGTCGCCCAGGTGCAGAACGGCACGGCCGTGAAATCATCGGACAGCTTCGACGGTCTCGCCTATGGCGGTGCGCTCGTCTACGACCTGTCCCCGAAGGACGGGATCCGCGCCGACTATACGCGCTACGACCTGGGTCCGGTCACGTCCGACTCCGTTTCGCTCGCCTATCTGCGCCGCTTCTAGGCAGCGTCCGGTTCAGGACCGCTTAACCCTCCTCCTGAACGTCATCCTAAGGGGTTTGCGCTAGGCGCGGCCCCGTTATGACATTTTACAAAGACACATTGCGGCCGCGGTCTTCGCGGTCAATTCGCCGTTTCCTGCGCGAACAATCCGGCAATATGGCCTTGATGGCCGCCATCGGCATGGGGTTCGGCCTCACCGCCACCGGCGCCGTGGTCGACATGTACCGCACGCAGAACGCCAAGCAGCTGATCCAGGACGCGCTCGACAGCGCCGCCCTCCTGAAAGCCCAGACGGCCGCGTCCGCAGACAGCACGGACCGCGCGAAGGAACTCTTCGCCTCCAATGTCCAGATCGTGAAGGCGCAGAACATGCGCAGCACCTATGCGGTGCAGGACAGCGAGGTCGCCGCCACCGCCACGGTCGACATCCCGCTCATCTTCGGCAGCCTGCTGAACCGGCCCATCACCACTGTCAGCGTGCGCAGCCACGTTGCGCTCGGGGCGCAGAACCAGGCGGGTCCCTGCATGATCGCCCTGACGGAGCGCCACTCGCCCGGCCTGCTGCTCAATGGCGGGGCGGAGCTCGACATGCCGGACTGCGAAGTCCACATCCACTCAGAAGGCAATCCGGCCCTGACCGTGAATGCGGGCATCACGCTGGACGCCAAGAGGACCTGCGTCAGCGGCGACCGGCTGCTCAACAATGGCGGCGCGCGCAGCGGCATCGAGATGTCGTGCGACGCCATGCCCGATCCTTATGCCGACGAGATCCCGGTCCCGGATTCGGACTCTTGCGATTATTCGCACGGCAATTTCGACCAAGCCAGGATCGTGATGCGGCCCGGCACCTATTGCGGCTGGTTCAACTTCAACAATTCGGACAGCGAGATCGAATTCAAGCCCGGCCTCTACGTGCTGAAAAACGGTGGCTGGAACGTCAATGGCGGCACGTGGGAGGGCGAAGGCGTCACCTTCTATTATTCCGACACGTCCAAGATCCAATTCAACAGCGCCGTGAAAGCCGAATTCACGCCCCCGGACAGCGGTCCTTACGAAGGCATCTTCATGGCCGAGGCAGAGGGCTTGTCATCCACGCAGTTCATCCTGAACGACAGCCGCGGGTTCGACTTCGAAGGCGTGGTCCACCTGCCCAGCCGGGAAGTCGTGCTGAACGGCGGCGCGACGGTGCGCAGCCGGTCCATGATGCTGATCGCGGACCGGTTCATCGTCAACACGGCCAAGCTGAAGATCGAGCCAGTCAACCTGACGACCTCGGCGTCCGCGCAGGATATCTACATCAAGCGGTGACGCCCGCAGTCCCGGACGGCTCGACGTCTGCATCCTGCCGCGCCCACAGCTCCGCATAGAGCCCTCCCTGGCGCAACAGCGCGCCATGCGTCCCGCGCTCCACGATCCGGCCCTTATCCATGACGAGGATGATGTCCGCGTCCTGGATGGTGGACAGCCTGTGCGCGACGACCAGCGTGGTGCGCCCGTGCGACGCCACGCCCAGCGCGGCCTGGATGTCTTTTTCCGTCGCGCTGTCGAGCGCAGACGTCGCCTCGTCCAGAATCAGGATGGCCGGGTCCTTCAGCAGGGTGCGCGCGATGGCGACGCGCTGCTTTTCCCCGCCGGAGAGCTTCAGGCCGCGTTCGCCGACCAGCGTGTCGTACCCCTTGGGCAGCTGCTCGATGAAGTCGTGGATCTGCGCGTCGCGCGCGGCCTGCTCCACCTCGGCTTGCGTCGCGCCCGGCCGGGCGTAGGCGATGTTGTAGCCGATCGTATCGTTGAACAGCACCGTGTCCTGCGGGACCATTCCGATGGCGGCGCGCAAGGAGTGCTGCGTGATGTCGCGAATGTCGGTGCCGTCGATGCGCACAGTTCCGCCCGAAATATCGTAGAAGCGGTAGAGGATGCGCGACAGGGTGGATTTTCCCGCGCCTGTCGGACCGACGACCGCGACCGTCTGGCCTTCTTCGACCTCGAAGCTGACATCGTGCAGGATCTGCCGGTCGGGATCGTAATGGAAGTCCACCGCGTCGAACTCGATCCGTCCCCGCACATCCCGCAAAGGCCGGGCGCCGTCCGCGTCCTGGACTTCGGGCGGCTCCTCCAACAGCTGGAACATGCGCTCCAGATCGGTCAGCGCCTGTTTGATCTCGCGGTAGGCGA
>CAYULR010000033.1:3153-7133 GCA_964445685.1 uncultured Algimonas sp. | reverse complement strand
GTAGAGTTGGGAGAGGACCAGCGTAATGGTCAGCATGTCGCCCGTGCTCATCTCTCCGCGCAGGATGAAGAGCGCCGCCAGCACCATGGACGCCACGATGCCCACATTCATCAGCAGGCTCTGCCCGATATTGACCGTCGCCAGCGATGTGCGCGAGCGCACGGCGGCGGCGGCGTAGGCTTTCATGGCGACGTCGTAGCGCTCCACCTCGCGGTCTTCCGCGTCGAAATATTTGACCGTTTCGTAGTTCAGCAGGCTGTCGACCGCGCGCGCCCAGCTTTCCGTGTCGCGTCGGTTCATCTCCCGCCGGAACTTCAGCCGCCACTCCGTAGTGATCACGGTGAAGGCGACATAGGCCACGACCACCACCACGGCGATGACCGCGAACCAAGCATTGTAGGCGACGGCGAAGGCCGTGCCCGCAATGATGAGCTGCAACAGGGTCGGCCCGATATTGAACAGCAGGAAACGGAACAGGAAATCGATGGCCCGCACGCCGCGTTCGATGATCCGCGACAAGCCGCCCGTGCGCTTGGCCAGATGGTAGCGCAGGGACAGGCGGTGCAGATGGGCGAAGGTTTCAGTCGCGATGGCGCGCTGCGCCGACTGCGCCACGGGGGCGAAGACATATTCCCGGGCCTCGGAGAACAGCACGGACAGCAAGCGCAGCCCGCCATAGCCAAGAATGAAGAAAGCGATGAACAGACCGACCTGGGCGAATGCCGCGCCGCGCCCGAAGGCGACCGCCACTGCATCCTGCGCCCGGCCGAGAAAGAAGGGCGCGCCGACCAGGATGAACTGACTGACCGTCACGAGGATCAGCGCGATGGCCGTGCGGATCTTCGCGCCCGTGTCACCGGCCGGCAGCACATAGGGCACCAGACCGCGCAGGGCGGAGAGCTGTTCGATGATGCCGCGTTCTTCGACTTCGGCGGCGTCGGGATGTTGGGCGGGAGGCATTGGCGCGCATGTGGGGTCCGCAGCGTGCAAATGGAAGAGCGCATATCGACGGGCGCAAGAGACGCAGTGGCCGGACGGGCGCGGCCACGCTAGAGCGGGGCCGACCCATGATTCCCGCCCCGCCCACATCGCCGCGCCAGAGATCGCCGCACCAGAGATCGTTACGTCTGCGCCTGCGCGCCGAGACGGATGCGGACCACCGCCGCCTCGACCGCCTGGCGGATGGGCTCGACTTGGCGACCCGTGACGGGCTGGGACGCTTTCTGCTGGCGCACCACGCGGCCTATTCGGAACTGGCGCGGCGCAATGCCTCCCTATCAGACATGATGGAGGACCGGGTGAGCCGGACGGCGCGGGACCTCGTCAGTCTCGGCCTGGACGGACCGGACCCAGCCCGGACGCCGTCCGCACCCATCGGAACGACGGGCCTGCTCTACGTAGTCGCGGGGTCGCACCTCGGCGCGCGGCAATTATTGGCCATCGTTCAGGGCAGCACGGATGCGCGCGTGCGCAGCGCCACGAGAATGATGGACGATCCCGGCTTAGCGGCAAGCTGGAAGGAGCTGCTGTCGCAGATCAAGCCCGCTCCTGCTGATGGAGCCCGGGCCGACGCGGCCCTGGATGCGGCGCGGACGACGTTCGGCGTGTTCGAGCGCGCCTTCGAAGACGCGCTGGGGCGCCCCCTCCCCTAGCTGTCAGTCGGCTTTTCGCGCCGAGAGGATGTCCGTGTCGCGCAGCACGGCCGATATCGCTTCCAGGTCGTAGGGCTTTCGCAAGAACGGCACGTCGGGGAAGGTTTCCGACAGGCTCGTGCGGTTGCCGTAGCCGCTGGCGAAGACGAACGGCACACCCGCCGCGCTCAGCCGCTCGGCCACTGCTTCGCTGGTCTCGTTGCCCAGATTGACGTCGAGCAACGCGAATTGCGGCAAGCCCTGGTCGATCGCATCGAACGCGGCCGCCGAACTGGCCGCGACGACGACCGTGTCCGCGCCCAGATCTTCGAACAGGGTCTGCGCATCCAGTGCGATGATCATATTGTCCTCGACCACCAGGATGCGGCCATCGACCGAAACGGGCGCTTCGGAGGCCACGTCGATCACGGCGTCGAGCACGCCCAGGTCGCGGAAGCCCGCAATGGTGCTGGCCGGAACGGTGAAGCGCGCCCGCACGCCGGAGACATCGTACTGCACGTCGGACGTGCCGTTCAGATCGTATTCGATGGAGCGTTCCGTGATGGTCGAGCCGAAGCCGCGCCGGTTGGGCGCCCGCACGGGCGGCCCGCCCGCTTCGCTCCATTCGATCTCCAGCTCGCCTCCCACGCCTTCGCGCAGTTCGATCTTGATCGATCCCGTCTCGTTACTGAGCGCGCCGTACTTCACCGCGTTCGTCGTCATTTCGTGGATGACGAGCGACAGCGTCGTGAAGGCCACGGGTTTCAGCATCGCATCACGGCCCGTGATGGAGACGCGGTCGGCATCGTCTTCCAGATAGGCTTCGACCTCCGTGCGGATCAGGCTGGCCGCAGAAGCGGGAGCCCAGCTCTCGTTCGTGATCTGGTCATGCGCGCGGGCAAGGGCGTGGATGCGCCCGCCAATGACGCGGGTGAAGTCGCTGACCGTCTCCGCCGAGGACGAGGTCTGGTTGATCAGCCCGCGGATCAGGTTGAGGATGTTGCGCACGCGGTGGTTCAGCTCCGCGATCAGCAGCTCCTGGCGTTCCTGCGCGCGGGAGCGTTCGCGCATCGCCGTGTCGGACATGCGCAGCACGACCTCCAGCAACGTCACGCGCAGCGCTTCGGCGGCGCGCATCTCCTGCGCGCTCCAGGCCCGGCTCTGGCCGTGGACGGTCTGCTTCCACGCATCGAAACTCTTGCGGGGCGTCAGGCGCACCCCGTTGGGGCCGACCGTGACCGGCTTGTCCGGATTGCCCGCCCAGGTGACGTCGCGGATCGTCTCTTCGCGGAACAGCACGATGTAGTCGCGCGGCTTGCGCGACACGGGCAGCACGAGGATACCGGCGGCGAGCTGCGCATAGTCTTCGGCAGGCGGAAAGACGCTCGTGAGGTCGCGCGTGCTGAACACTTCCGATACAGCCGTCGTGTTGAGGAAGCGCGCCAGCGCCATGAACTGCTCGCGCGTGGGTGTCTTGCCCTCGCTCTGGAACTGTCCGTCGGTCCAGCTGACGATGCCGGTGAAGGGGATGACCGTGGCGATGGTGCGCGCGAACACGTCGAAGCTCTCCGCCACGCTGCGCCCTCCCGCCAGTTCCGCCATGATGCGGTCGTGCAGCATGCGCGCCTGCACGTCGTCGACGCGGGCCTCCTGGTTCTCGGTCTCGGTCACGACGAAGCCGAAGAGCTGCGCGAACAGCTCGGCCGCGCTGCGGACTTCGTAGCCCAACACGCGCGGGCTTTCATGGTGGCATGCGAACAGGCCCCACAGCTCTCCGCGCACGATGATGGAAATCGACATGGAGGCCTGCACACCCATATTGCGCAGATATTCCAGGTGGATGGGCGAGACGGCCCGCGTGGTGGACAGCGACAGGTCCAGCGGCTGGCCCTTGCTGTCGAGCACGGGATGCACTTCCGCGCCTTCGTCGTTCACGTCGCTAATGATGCGGAGCAGGCTGCGCTTGTAGAGCGCGCGCGCCTGTTTCGGGATATCGGACGCCGGGTAACGCAGGCCCTTGAACGGCTCCATGTGCGATGCCTTGGCTTCGGACAGGACCTCGCCCGCCCCGTCTTCGCCGAAGCGGTAGACCATGACCCGGTCGAAGCCGACCAGCGCCTTGATCTGCCGGGCCGCCATGTCGCAGAGCGCTTCGACCGTCTCGGCGCGGCGGATGCGGTCGATCATGGGCCGGATGTAGCCGACATAGTCTTTTTCCGCCTCGTCGGAGCTGGGCTCCGCTTCCAGCACGACGTTGGAGCCGGACAGGTGCATTGCGAGATCGAAGCGGCGGCCATCGCCCATGAGCTCGACGGAGAAGAGCCGCTCCACCGCGTCCTCGTGACCCAG
>CAYULR010000033.1:0-3143 GCA_964445685.1 uncultured Algimonas sp. | reverse complement strand
CGCAGGCGGTGCACCATCGCTTCGGGAAAAATGTCGGAGATTTCACGGCCCACGAGATCATCGGGATCGAGGCCCAGCACGGCTTGCGCGTTCTTGGACACGCGCGAGATCAGCCAGTCCGGCGTGAACGCCAACAGCGCCCAATAGGACTGCACGCGCCCCGGCACGTGAATGGGTTCGCGGTCGCAATTGGTCAGGTCGACGGGTTCGCCGTCCACCTGCGGATGCGTGGTCGTGTCACTCATCATGTCCCCACCCAACAAAGACGGATTAATCGCCGGGATGAGGTGCGTTAGCTTTTTACAAGCGCCATGGAAAGGCTGGCGGAATGTCGCGCATGTTCAAAGTTTCCGAAGGCTAATCAGGGAGACGCAACGTCACTTCATTGTCTTCCTCGTTCACGGAGGCCTGCAACGTGCTTCCGGAAATCCGCACCGCCGGGAAGAGCTCTGACAATTCCGTCTCGCCGACATCCTGGTAGACGACGGCGTCGGACGTCAGGTCGAGCGTGCTGTAGGGCAATACGGCGACCCGGTTCATGTCGGGCTGCGCAAACAGGATGAGACGGTTCGCCTGGGTCCCCGGCACGTGGAACGCGGAGTCCGGTGCGTTGGGAACGTACCGCATGCCTGTGGGAAGGCTGCCTTCGACGGTGACCACGGTCGGCACGAACGTGCTGAGCCCTGCGAGATCGCGGACGCCGCCCGGAGGCGTGTCGAACAGGACGTCGTTGAAGATGACGAGCGCCTGATGCGTGTCCGCTGCTTCGCCCCGGCTGTAGAGGTGGATGTTCTCGAACCGGCCCGCCCAGCTCGCTCCGGCTTCGATGCCGTAGCTGGACAGGTCCACGCTCCGTTCCAGGGAGATGGAGAGAGTGTCGTTGTCAGGCTGCACCTGGAAGGGGCGGCTATAGGCGTAGAGGTCGAGAACCCGCGCATCCACGTCGAGCATCGCGACCGTAGTGCTGAGCCCCGTCGCGAGCCTGCTGTTGGAAGGGGCGACCGTCACGCCGCAATAGGATTTGGTCTGGTCCAGGTCGATCTCCGTCACCGTTTCGGGCATGTCGCGCGACCAGCGGAAGATGGACGCCCCGCCATTGCGGGAGCCCACGAGCACGTCGCCCAGAACGGGAAACCGGGTGTAGGGGGAGGTGAAGTTCGACGTCGTCAGGACGCATGTATCCTCGACGGGGATATCCACCCCGACCTCGAATTGCCGGTCCGGTGCATCCTCGGCCACGCCGAGGTCCGGGTCGAACTCCGGGTCGTGCAGGAAGCGGATGCGGTCCGGCTCCACGGCGAAGAAGCCGATGTCGTATCCGGTGGTTCCCTGGAAGTAGCCCCGGTAGATCTCCACGTCCGGGCCGAAATCGTCCACGCCGACCGATTTGCGCTGGGGTGTGCCCTGCAGGATCGGTCCGTCGCCCGCACCGTCCACGCGGTAATAGACGGTCTGCACCGTGCCGTCCTCCAACTCCTCGATGTAGAGGAATTCCGCGTCGGTGTCGGACGAGTTTCGGATATTCCCCGTGAAGGCCACGGGTGTGCCTTGTGTCTTGAAGGTCAGCACGCCCTGCGCATCGGCGGGATCGGTCGTGTTCAGGACGGAGACGGTCACGTCCGCCGTGTCCGAGGCGGTGCCGTCCGAAACGCTGAGCCGGAATGTGGCCGTGTCGTCCAGGTCGAGGCTGGGAAACGTCACATCGGTCGTCGCCGCTTCGGGCGAGGCGATGTCGGCGACAGGGCCGTCCGTCTGCGTCCAGCTGTAGGACAGCGTGTCGCCGTCCGCATCGCTCGACCCCGTGGCGCTGAGGGAGATCGTGGCGCTCTCCTCGGCCTGGCTGGAAGCCGTCGTGGCAGACGCGTCGGGGGCGCGGTTGGCGACGGGGGCTGGGGCCGGAGCGGCAACGGGCGTAGGTGCGGAGTTTCCGCCCCCGCAAGCGGTCAGGAGGACGGCTGCGGCGCAGGCGCGGAGTAGATTGATGTGTTTCATTGGACGGCCTTCCCTGTGGGTCCGAGGGAAAGCGTAACCGAATAATATAACGAGTTTAAGGCGGGTGAGGTTAAGTTTGGGGAATTATATGCGAGGTGCTTGAGTCGAAATATTCGGTTATTTCCGGTGTGGAGGATTTATTTCACGCAAGTTTTCGCTGCCGCTCGGCTCGCTGGAGCCGCGCGCTGCGGTCGTAGAACCCCGTGCTCGGCTTCGCCTGCGCGCGCCGCCCTACGACCGGTGGAGGAGACGTTACTCCGCAGCCTTGAACGTCATGATCGTCGCGTCCACGGCCAGATTGTCGCCTTCCGCCGCCTTGATGCTCTCCACGACAGCCTTTTTCTCCGCCCGCAGCGTGTTCTCCATCTTCATGGCTTCGACCACGGCGAGCGCCTGGCCGTCTTCGACCGTCTGGCCTTCTTCGACCAGCAACTTCACCACCACGCCCGGCATGGGGCAGAGCAGCAGGTTGGACGTATCCGGCGCGACCTTGACGGGCATGAGCTTGGCGAGTTCCGCCGCTTCCGGCGTGCGGACCTTCACGTCGAACGCACAGCCGCGGTGGCGGACGTGGAAGCCTTCGGGGCGCGGGTCGGCGTGGAAGTTGATCGGTGCATTGTCGACCAGCGCACGGACGAGCGGGTCGCCGGGCTTCCAATTCATCAGCACTTCCATTTCGATGGCGGCCTTGTCCTCCTCCGGGTCGTTCATGATGATCGTGCGCAGGCCTTCGGAGCCACGGATGTCGGCGCGGTAGGACTTGTCGCCGATGGCGACGCACCATTCGTCCGGCACGTGGCGTTCGTGGTTGGGCAGGCTGCCCGAGACTTGCGCGGCGCGGTGCTCGGAGACATCGTGCATCAGCGCGCAGACGGCGGCGAGCTTTCGCATGACGCCGCTATTTTCTTCCGCGCCCTCGAACCCGTCCGGATATTCCTCGGCGATGAACCCCGTCGTGATGTCGCCCCGGATGAAGCGGTCATGATCGTAGACGGCCTGCAGGAACGGGATGTTGTGGCCAATGCCTTCCAGCTCGAACACGTCCAGCGCCTCGCGCATGGCGTCGAGCGCCACGCCCCGGTCTTCGCCCCAGGTGCAGAGCTTGGCGATCATGGGGTCGTAGAACATGCTGATCTCGCCGCCTTCGAACA
>CAYULR010000032.1:14648-15296 GCA_964445685.1 uncultured Algimonas sp. | reverse complement strand
GGGACGGCGTGGCCGGAGCGGGGTCGGCGGCGGGTATTTCGGCCGCCGCAGGCTCTTCGTCCAGCGTCATGCCGAGGATACTCTCGAAGATGTCGTCCTCGATGGCGTCCATCTCGTCCGACGTCGCCTCGTCCAGATCCTGCACGACTGGAGTGTCTTCTACAGGTGCGACCTGCGTCGGCAGCGGCTGGATCATCTCGACGGGTTGGGCGTCCGGGACGCTGGCCTCTTCGTCGGTCAGGCCTTCCATCAGAGACCGGACGAGATCCATGTCTTCGTCGGCCGAGGCGTCGGGCGCAGCAGGCGCCATGTCCGATGCGGCTTCGACCGGCCCGGTCATGGCGGGCGCGTCGGCAACGTCCGCGTCGCCGTCCATCCCCGCAAGAAGCTGATCCATCAGCTTGTCCATATCGTCTCCCCCCGTTTCGTTCCCGACGGAAGCGGAAGTGGCCGCTTCGACCGTCACGGGAGCCGTTTCGGGCTCCGGGTCCGGCATCGGGATGGACAAATCGTCTTCGACCGCCCCTTCAGCGGCAGAACTGGTGACACTCGGCAGGTCCGTTTCGGGACCGTCCAGCGCCCCCATCATGTCCATGTCGGAACGGAGGGCCGAAAGATCGCCGGAATCGAAATCCTCCGTATGGACGG
>CAYULR010000032.1:0-14638 GCA_964445685.1 uncultured Algimonas sp. | reverse complement strand
GCAGGCGCGGCGTCGGCTTGGGGTTCGGAGTCGTCGGAGATGATCTTGCGGATGGAGGCGAGAATGTCCTCCATGCTCGGCTCGCTTTCCGTCGCGGCGAAGCCATCCTCTTCGGCGGGGTTCGGTTCCGGAGTCTGTTCGGACATGCGTTGTGCATTCCCCTTTCTGGTGAGTTCGGCAGGCGCCCCATCACCGTTACCGAAGGGTTAAGCGAAGCCCGGAGTCTTGTCCAGACGAGCGGGCCGACAATCCACGGTCGCATCGCATATGAAAACCCAACCCGTTTCCCTCAGAGCCCAGACCCAATGAATACAAACCCTTGCCGAGGTTTCCGAAAGCGCGCGCTGATCAAGAAACAACACATTTAAAATAACACAAATTCACTTCAGCTGATCGAGCCGGGGGCGATACGTTCCGCAACCGAACTTTTCCGCAATCTGCCCGGGCTTTGATTCGTGCCGCGTTTCCCCGCAAAGGCGAGTGCGGGGCGCGAGAGACGGCTAGCGTGGGTCCAGCGCCCTCTCCAACCGGGCAGCGTCCGGGAGGTCGCTCTCACGTTGCCGGATCGTCTCGGGAATGATCTTGTCCGCCAGACGGTCGAAGCCGTCCTTCCCCACCGCGATGAGATTGGCGGTCTCGTCATAGCTGTCGACGGGCACGTCCAGCCCGTCCACGTCGAACACACCAATGGTCGCCAGCAACCGGAAGGTCGCCGTGTCCAGCGCCCGCTCCGCGTCCAGCAGCGACAGTTGCGCGTTCAGCGTTTCCTGCTCTGCATCCAGCACGTCGAGCTGCGTGCGTGTGCCGACTTCCTGCTCCAGCCGGACGCCTTCGAACGCGATCTCGGCCGCTGCGACCTGCTGCTGGCTCGACGTGACCACGCGGCGCGCCGCATCCAGCTGCGCCCATAGCTGGGTCAGCAACTCATCGACGGCGCGTTCCGCGTCACGCGCCTCGAACCCCAGGCGCGTGCGGGCATGCTGCGCCTGACGGACGCGCGACGCATTGGCGCCGCCGCTGAAGATCGGAACGCTGAACTGCGCGCCGACGATGACCTGGTCCGCATCGTTGAACCCCAGGAAAGACCCCCGTTGCCGGGCGATCGAGCTCTGCAGGCTCAGCGTCGGGCGGCTGGCCGCTTTGGCGACATCGATCGCCGCCAAACCTGCCAGCTCGCTATAGTAGGCCGCAAGCAGCTGGGGGTTATTTTCACGGGCCAGAATGGTCGCTTCGTCCAATGTACTTGGCAGCACAACGGCCGGAACGTCGACCAGCTGGTCCGGCATCCGCCCCACGACGCGCACGAAGCGCGCGCGGCTCGATTGCAGCGTGGCGTCGGCTTGAGCCAGTCCCGCTTCGGCTCCAGCCAGGCGGGCTCTGGACTGCGCGACATCCGTACGGGTTCCTTCCCCGACCTCGAAGCGCGCATCGGCGGCTTCCAGTTGGCGGGACAGCACGCGGACATTGTTGCGGCGAATGCGGGCGGCCTCTTCGTCGCGCAGCACGTCCACATAGGCTTCTGCGGCGGACAGGAACACGCTGTTCTCCGCCCCGCGAAGTCCGGCGCGCGCCGCGAGGATCCCGGCCTGCGCCTGTTGCTTCAGCGCTTTGACGCGTCCGCCTTGGTAGAGCGGCTGGATCAGATCGACACGGCCAGCACGCGGCGTGACGTCGATCCAGTCGCCCGCATTGGGGTTGAAAGGGTTGGGCGTTCCGGCGGGGGCGCGCGTGGCTTCGTAGGACGCGGTCGCACCAGCGGAGAGGCTCGGACGGCCTTGTGCGCGCGCTTGGATGTAGGCCTCGTCCGTCTCGCGCAGACGCGCCCGTTCGGCCAGAAGCTGCGGGTTAGACCGGTAGACTGTGGCGAGCACGCCGAGCAGCGTATCGCCCTGCACATAGGGAACGGCGTTGGCGTCAGGCGGGGCGACGGATTGCGTCGTGGACACGACCTGGTCGGACGTCACCTGAGCGAGCGCGGGCGTGGACACCAGGCACATCAGCCCAAGGACGGTCGTCGTGCGTCGTGCCTGCATGATCTCCCCGTCCCGTCTCCTGCCTAGAAGACGAAGCTGTATTCCCGTTCGAAGCCTGGCAGCATGGAGGCGTGTGCGTCGAATACGACGCGGTCGCCCACGGCGTCGCCGGACTTGGTGAAGAGCGTGGCCCGGCCGATCGGGCCGTCATTGACGATCACGGCCAGGCGTCCGCCATTGGCGAGCTGCCCGAACCAGCTTTGCGGCACGTCGGCCACGGCCCCGCCGCTGACGATGATGACGTCGAACGGCCCGTGCTCGGCGGCTCCGCGTTTCAGGTCGCCCTTGACGACCGCGGCGTTCAGCACGCCCGTATCCGTCAGCAGCCCCGTGGCGCGGTCGACCGTCTCGTCATCCGTCTCCAGACCGACCACCGTGTCGCAGATCTGCGCCAGAACGGCGGTAGAGTATCCCCGGGCGCACCCCAGATCGAGAACGACTTCGTGGTCCTTGATGTCCGCCGCCTGGACGAGCTTGGCGAAGTCGCGCGGGCGGAGCATCCGGCGTCCATCTTCATAATCCAGCACGGCATCCCCGTAGGCCAGCGCCATTTTGGCGGCCGGCACGAAACGCTCGCGCGGTGTCCGCCGGAACGCGGCCAGCAGGTCGAGGTCGGTGACATCGGCCGTGCGGATCTGGCTTTCCACCATGGTCTCGCGCGCGGCGTCGAAATCGAATTGCGGCATGGACGCGGTCCTTTGCTATGTCCGTCTTGCGGTCGCCGGACGTTTTCCGGGCGGAAGGCCCGGCAGAACATCCGTCTGTGTCTGGCTCGCCTCTACTCCCGCTCCGCGCGGGCCGCAACGCTGCTTTCACGCATGGGGGCCACGCGTTCATGTGGATGAGCGCACGCAAACGTGCAGCCTGCCCGACATTTCCCATTGCGCCGCCGCCCTTCCCCTTGATAGAGGCGCGGACGCTTGGACGGTACCATGGCGGAGTGGTGACGCACCGGATTGCAAATCCGTGAACCCCGGTTCGATTCCGGGTGGTACCTCCAAGCGCACTCCACCCCGACATCACAGCCTTTCGCAAACGTCCAACTAAGCGGCATCCTATCCGCTGAACAGGACAAACGGCGCCCAGATATAGGGATCGGCGGCGTCCGGCAGATCCGAGACCCGCAGCTCCGCCATCGCCGTTTGCAGGGCCTTCGCCTGTGACATGCCACGGGCATGATGCACCATGCGCGTGGTCAGGAACGCCGCCGCATCGTCCCGCACGGCCCAATGGCTGACGATCAGGCTCTGAGCTCCTGCTTCCAGAAACCCGGCCGCAAGACCGGAGTAGCCATTGTCCGACGCCGCATCCGGTGACGCCGTGTCACAGGCGGACAGAACGACCAGATCGGCTTTCAGGCTCAGCCCCGCGATCTCGTCCGTTTCCAGAAAGCCGTCTTCGCCGTCTCCAGCGCCGAGCAGGAGCGCGCCCTGCGTGCCCTCGCCGCGCTGTCCCGCTGCAAAACCGTGAGTCGCAAACGCAACCACACTGGCCTCCGCGAGCGCTCCAGACTTAACGCGTGCTTCGGTCGCCTGCGCATCCACCCACAGGTCCGATGTCTCAAAGCTTGTCGCGATAGCCCGAAGCTCGTCATCCGCATTGGGCAGGTCGGGGAGCGGCTCGTTGATGATCCTCTCCTGCACCGCGTTGGCTTCGGCCTTCATGTCCGGAGGCCCCATGCCGACGAAGTGGCGGGCCTCGGTCGCTTCCGTGCTGTCAAAGCCCAGCAGCGCCGTTCCGGTGGACAGGGTGTAGGCCTCGGACAGGAAGCGCCCGTCCTCCATTATCAGAGCGCCGAGCGGCAGGCGTGTGGCCGCCCCGGAGGCAACGATATAGAGGTTCCGCGCATCGCCCAGTTTCGACCGGACGCTTTCCGGAAACAGCGCCTCTCCCGCGCTCCTTAACGTGTCCGGGTCGCCGCCGGGACGGCGCAGGACGTCACCAGCCCGGCGGACTTGCTCGGCGATCTCGCCGCGACGCGGCGCATGTTCGACAAAAGACACGCCGTCCTCATCGACAATCAGGGAGTAGTGGCGCGACAGTCCCGGCACGATGCCCAACAGCACCGTGTCGTCCGGCGGAGAGGCTTGCAGGGCGGCTGCGTTCAGCCGGCCGTCCAGAACGGCGCGCGGCAGGCCCAACGCCTCTTCCAGCGCGGCGACATCGGCTTGACGTGCCGTCAGCCGTCCTCTCGCCGGTTCCGTGTCGGCCGTCTTGGCAATCGCGGTGAAGAGGTCGGACTTCGCCCGCTCCACGGCGCGACGCAGACGCACCAGCTCCCGCCCTTCCTCGCGGCGGTCATCCGGCAGAGCCGCGATCTGCTGCGCCCGTGCGCGAGCTTGCGCGCTTTCCGTGTTGAGCAGGAACGCCGCCGCTCGCACCGCGGAGTCCATGTCGTTGGACGCCAAGGCGGCGCGCAGCGCTTCTTCTGCGGCCCAGAGGTGGCGCATGTCCAGGCGGCCCGAGGCCAGAAGCGTTTCGGATGTGTCGAGACGGGTCAGGAGTTCCGTTGCGTCCGGCTCTCCGCTTAATCGCGCGGCAATACTTCGCGCGATGGCGTTTTCCAGCCGGTCGCCTTCCAGCATGCCTAGACTGGGGCTTTCGCCGAAGAGGTCGCCTCGCAATGCCTCGGCCAGCACCCGGCTCTCATCGGTTTCAGGAAGGGTCTGGAGCGCGACGGTCAGACGCTTGCGAGCAATATCCCAGTCTCCTTCGCCATATGCGGCGACGGCGGCATTAAGAGCAATCGTTGCGGCAAACGGGCTCTTCTCTCCCTGCTTCTCGACGAAGAGAGGGTAGGCCTCGTCTAGAAACAGACGGGATGTCTTGTACCTTCCAAGGTCCAGCTGGATACTTCCGAGATTGGATAGGCCATAGGCGAAGAAGAGGCCGTCACGGCCTTCATGTCGGCTCTTCAGGATCAAGGCACGATCCAGGACGGACGCTGCGTCCACTGGACGCCCGGTCCGACCTAGAACGATGCCGAGCATTTCGAGAGCGCGGGCGTAGGATTGGTGATCTTCGCCCAAATTCACATCCGCGAGACTGACCGCGCGTCGCGCCATGACCTCCGCTTCGTCCTGACGCCCGACTTTCAACAAGGCCTGGGCGTACTGGTAGGTCGCCTGAATGGTCGCCGGGTTGGCCTCGCCCACACCCGTCTTACGGCTATTCAGGCTTTCGAGCTGCCAGCGAAGCGCCTCGTCCATGTCTCCCTGCCGCATTAAGGCTTGGGACAGGCTGAACTCGATATTACTTTTCAGCATGACGAGGTTGCGGTTGGCTTCCCAGTTGTCCTTGCCATCAAAGGCCGCGAGAGCCTTCCGGTTCAGAGCCACAGCCTCCTCCGCCCGGCCCGCCTGCGTGAGGATGATGGCTTTCAAGGCGAGGGCGTCGAGGTAGAGTGTCATGTCGTCACTGTCTTCCAGGATCGGGATGAGAGTATCGAGACGGGCAAGCGCCTGTTCGTTCCGGCCACTGTCATAATCGCGTTGCGCGAGATGACGGTCCGCCTTGGCGACGAGAACGGCATTTTCGGCGGCGAGAGCCTTTTTGCGGAACGTTTCGATGTCTTCGTAGATGCCGTCCACGGATTCGCCAGCATCCCTGGTCTGGGTCAGATGTTCCTTCAGCGCGACGTGTTCAGCCACCAGTGCCTTGTCCTTCGCGGCTTCCGGGGAGGTACACCCTAGGAGCAGCGCCGCAAGGACCGTCCGACCGGCCAACCGGGGTGCTTTTCCAATCCCTGCCATATGCATCCCCCAAAACAGCCGAAGACGGTCTGGCAACCCGGCGCCCCCGCAGACCCGATTGCACGTCTCCCTATCCGCTATGACTATGACCGACCGGATGTAAACACGCTTGGGCGACGTCAAAGGCCGAACACGCTCACCGATACCTAGAGTCAAAGCCGCCCCTATCCCGGCGACGCCGCGTCAGTTAGGTTACCTCCATGGACTTCGCTCTCGCCGCCCTCCTCGGATATCTGCTCGGCTCGATCCCGTTCGGCCTTCTGCTCACGCGCCTCACGGGCGGGCCGGACATTCGCGAGATCGGCTCCGGCAATATCGGGGCGACCAATGTGCTGCGCACCGGGAACAAGGGCATCGCCGCGCTCACGCTTCTGCTCGACGCGGGCAAGGCGGCGGGTGCGGGATGGATCGCCCTGTTGCTGTTCGGCGCGCCCTTCCACCTGATTGCCGCAGCGGCAGCCCTGCTGGGCCACTGCTTTCCGGTCTGGCTGAAATTCAAGGGCGGCAAGGGCGTGGCGACCTTCTTCGGCGCGCTGCTCGGCCTCGTCTGGCCGATCGGCCTCGTGGCGGCCGGGACGTGGCTGCTCGTGGCCTTCATCACCAAGTACAGCTCCGCCGCCGCGCTCTCCGCAGCCGCCTTCTCCACCGCCGTGTCGCTGCTGTTCCAGCCCTGGCAGGTCACGGCCATGATCGCCTTCATGACGGTGATCATCATCTGGCGTCACCGCGAGAACCTGACCCGGCTGCGCGAGGGCACGGAAAGCCGCATCGGCCACAAGGGCTAAACCTTCCCTTGGAGCTCCGTCCCCTTTCCCACGCCGAGCGGCGCGACTGGCTTCGCCTCTACCGCACGCGAACGATCGGCCCCGTCGCGTTCTGGGCCCTGCTGCAGCGCTTCGGAAGCACCGCCGCCGCCATCGACGGCCTGCCCGCCCTGATCCGGCGGAAAGGCGTCACCCTGCCGGACATCGACCAGGTCGAGGCCGAGATCGACGCCAGCGAGGCAGCGGGCGTCCGCATCCTTTGCGCGGTCGAACCGGACTATCCAGACGCGCTGCGCGCCGTCGACCCGGTCCCGCCCCTCATCAGCGTCTGGGGCGACACCTCCCTGCTGAACCGGCCCTGCGTCGCCATTGTCGGGTCGCGCAACGCGTCGGCCATCGGTCAGAAGTTCGCGGCGCAGATCGCCGGAGAGCTGGGCCAAGCCGGCCTGACCGTCGTGTCCGGCCTGGCGCGGGGCATGGACGCCGCCGCACACCATGCGGCGCTGGAAACCGGCACGATCGGCGTGCTGGGCGGCGGGGTCGATCACATATACCCGCGCCAGAACGAAGACCTCCACCACGTCCTGCGCGAACGGGGCTTGCTGGTGTCCGAGTCGCCGCTCGGCTACCGCGCGACGGCCCGGGACTTTCCCCGCCGGAACAGGCTCATCTCCGGCCTGTCGCTGGGCGTTGTCGTGGTCGAGGCGGCGGAACGGTCCGGGACGCTGATCACGGCGCGCTATGCGCTGGAGCAGAACCGCGAAGTCATGGCCGTGCCCGGCAGCCCGCTCGACCCGCGCACGAAGGGCTGCAACCGGTTGATCCGCGACGGGGCGACCTTGATCGAGAATACGGACGATATTCTGGCCTGCCTGGAAGGGGCGCGGTCGGATGCGTTCCAGACGACTTTGTTCGATCCCGGCAGCGTGTTCGACGGCGCGGGGTTCGACCCGGAGCGTGCCGCAACGGAGCTGGAACGTGCCAAGGCCGAGCTGCGCGGAGCCCTGTCCTACACACCCACGCACCGCGACGACTTGATCCGTATTTCAGGCGTGCCGACCGCTCTGGCGTCTGCCGCCTTGCTGGAAATGGAATTGAACGCGGACATCCTGGTGGAACCCGACGGAAGGATGACCCTGGCGGGTTAGGCGGCGTCGTCCTCTTCGGCCAACTGCACGGCCGCCATGGTGAACAGGGCGGCGGCTTCCCCTTTGCCTAAACTCAAGACAAGCTTGGACAGGTTGCGGGATAAACTCGCAACATAAGCCACAGCCTCTTCTTCGCTCATCTTGGCGATATGAGTCGAAATTTCGTTTAAGTCTTCTCTGTCCACATCAGGTCTCCTAGTGATATCCCGTTGAAGTGTAAGACATTTATTTCATACGACCTATGGTTGAAAAAACCCGATAATCCGGCGCAATACATAAACTGCTTGAGAACCGCTACCGCAAACCCTTTATTCGGTCCGGCTGGAGCGTCCAATTGACATGTCCGGAGCGACTGCCCAAATGGCGCGCCGCTTTCGCACTCCCAAAACCGAACGGATCGCAATGAACCTCGTCGTCGTCGAGTCGCCTGCAAAGGCAAAGACCATCGAAAAATATCTGGGCCGGGACTACAAGGTCCTCGCCAGCTTCGGCCATGTGCGCGACTTGCCGTCCAAGAACGGCTCCGTCGACCCCGATAACGAGTTCGCCATGACGTGGGCCGTCGATACGCGGTCCAAGAAGCGCATCAAGGATATCGAAACCGCATTAAAAGATGCCGACAAACTGATCCTCGCAACCGACCCGGACCGCGAAGGTGAAGCCATCAGCTGGCATTTGCTGGATGTACTTGGCAAGAAGAAGGTCATGAAGGACATGCCGATCGAGCGTGTCGTCTTCAACGCCATCACCAAATCGTCCGTCACCGACGCGATCAACAATCCGCGTCAGCTGGACCAGGAACTGGTCGATGCCTACCTTGCCCGCCGCGCGCTGGACTATCTCGTCGGCTTCACGCTCTCGCCCGTCCTGTGGCGCAAGCTGCCGGGCGCGCGCTCGGCCGGACGCGTGCAATCCGTCGCCCTGCGCCTGATCACGGAACGCGAAACCGAGATTGAACAGTTCAACCCGCTCGAATACTGGTCCGTCACGGCGGACATGGAGACCGCGTCGGGCGCCTTCTCCGCCAACCTCGTGCGGCTGGACGGCGAGAAGCTCGACAAGTTCAGCCTCGGCAACGAAGAAACGGCCCGCGCCGCTGAAGCCAAGGTCAAGGCGGCCAGCCTGTCGATCAAGTCGGTCGAGGCCAAGCCCGTCACGCGCAACCCGCAACCGCCCTTCATGACGTCCACGCTCCAGCAGGAAGCGTCCCGCAAGCTCGGCTTCTCCGCCACGCGCACCATGCAGACGGCGCAGAAGCTCTATGAAGGCATTAATATCGGCTCGGAAACGGTCGGCCTGATCACCTACATGCGGACGGACGGCATCTCCATGGTCGGCGAAGCGGTCAGCGATTGCCGCGCGACCATCGGCCGTGAATATGGCGACCAATACCTCCCCGGCTCGGCGCGCATCTACAAGTCCAAGGCCAAGAACGCCCAGGAAGCCCACGAGGCCATCCGTCCGACCGGCTTCTCCCGCATTCCCGGCACGCTGCCGCTCTCGGGCGACGAGGCGCGCCTGTACGAGCTGATCTGGAAGCGCGCCGTCGCCTCGCAGATGGCGTCGGCCAAGCTGGAACGCACCACGGTCACCGTCGTGGATGACCGCGACCAGCTGTCCCTGCGCGCCTCCGGCCAAGTCGTGCGCTTCGACGGCTTCATGAAACTCTACGAGTCCGCCAAGACCAAGGACGACGCGGAGTCCAAGATGCTTCCGCCGCTCAAGCAGGGCCAGGACGCGGACGCCAAGAAGGTCGAGGCCGAGCAGCACTTTACTCAGCCGCCACCGCGCTACTCCGAAGCGTCGCTGGTCAAACGCATGGAAGAACTCGGCATTGGACGCCCGTCGACCTACGCGTCCATCCTCAAGGTTCTACAAGACCGCGACTACGTCACATTGGATAAGCGTCGCTTTACACCGTCCGACAAGGGCCGCTTACTCACGGCGTTCCTCGAGGAGTTCTTCTCAAAATATGTCGAGTACAACTACACGGCCGACCTGGAAGAGCAGCTCGACAAGATCAGCGCGGGCAACCTCGACTGGAAGCGGATGCTGTCCGACTTCTGGAACGAGTTCTCCGCGACAGTCGACGGGACGAAGGATTTGCGCGTTACGCACGTGCTCGACGCGCTGAACGTTGCGCTGAAAACGGTCGCCTTCCCTGAAAAGGAAGACGGGTCCGACCCGCGCAAATGCACGAAATGCGATACGGGCGAGCTGTCGCTGAAACTGGGCCGCTTCGGCGCCTTCGTTGGTTGTTCCAACTATCCCGACTGCAAATTCACCCGCCCGTTCGGCGGGGACGAGGGCGAAGGCACGGAAGCGCAGGACACGGAACTGGGCAACCACCCGGTCACGGGCGACGCCATCTGGCTGAAGACGGGCCGTTTCGGTCCCTATGTCGAGCAGGCCCTGCCCGCTGACACGGACATGGACGTGAAGCCCAAGCCGAAACCCAAACGCGCCAGCCTGCCCAAGGGCTGGAGCTGGCAGAGCATCGATCTGGAAAAGGCGCTGAAGCTGCTGGAACTGCCGCGCGACATCGGTCCCCACCCGGAGGACAAGGAGATGATTAAGGCGGGCATCGGGCGTTACGGCCCCTATGTGCTGCACCAGCGCGTCTACGCCTCGCTCGATAATGTCGAAGAAGTCTGGGACGTGGGCATCAACCGCGCCGTGACCCTGATCGAGGAGAAGAAAGCTTCGCGCGGCAAGGGCCGGCGCGGCCAGACGGTGCTGAAGGATCTGGGCAAGCACCCGGGCGACGAACAGCCCGTCCAGATTCTCGATGGCCGTTACGGCCCTTACGTCAAATGGGGAAAGATCAACGCCACGATCCCCAAAGGTCAGGACCCGCAGGACATCAACATCGACATGGCGCTAGAGTATATTGCGGAGAAGGAAGCCAAGAGCGGCAAGAAACCCGCCCGCAAGAAAGCCCCTGCCAAGAAGAAACCCGCGGCCAAGAAAAAGACCGCAGCCAAGAAGCCTGCGGCCAAAAAGAAACCCGCCGCCAAAAAGCCGGCGGCGAAGAAATAGTCCAAACCGGCGGGACTAGAAGTCCCGCTGGAACGGCTCCACATCCACCAGGAAGCCGTCGACGCTCGGGTCGATCTTGAACGTCACCATGTCGGCGGGGCTGCGGTCCGCGCCGAGCGGCGTCTTGCGGATCACGCGGCCTGCCACGGATTTTAGGCGACGGGCGAGCGCACCATCATTCTCATAGAGCGGGCTGGCCTTCAGGTAGCGGCGCAGGGTCGCGTTGGTCAGCATGGCCGCGTTCTTCGTACCGCTTTCCGCCGTGGAATATTCCGTCGTCACGGAGACGCAGAACGTCTCGTTGTCCACGCGGTGCGGGCTGTTGAGCGGCCAGGTCGCGCCGTCGCCATCCGTCAGCGCCAGCACGGTCGCATCGTCCTCGAACGCCGCCGTGTAGGGCAGATCGTCGTCGATCATCTTGGTCAGGGTCGATTCGTGCGCCGTGTCCGGAATGAACTTCTGATTGTTGGGCCAGGCGTAGACCGTCTTGCGGCCCCGCACGTGCCACAGGATCACTTCGGTCTTGTCGAAGTGGTACGGCACTTTCGCGACCGGGGAGCTGATTAGGATGCTGCCCTTCGGATTATAGGCGCGGTTGCCCGTCGCCTTGGCCAGGTCGCCATACATGCGGTCCAGCACGGCCCGGTAGTCGTCGTGCAGGTTCATCGCGTTGCGCACGTTGATCCACACCTTGCCCGCCTTTGCAGCCGCGACCAGGTCTGCCGCGCTTGCGTCGCGGAAGTCACCCGTGCGGAACCGGTTCGGATAGAGCGGATGATCGGCCGCGCCCATCGTGCAGACATCGAGGTTCTGCGACGGGTGGCGTTCCAGCAGGTCGATCAGCGCGTCGTCCGTGAAGAGACCCGTTTCGGCCAAGCGGTGGCGGAAGGTCAGGAATTCGTTCTGGAACGCCTCCGTATGGGCCTGCGTCCAACCGTCCAGCATGGAGCCGTCCGTCACAATGTCGTCCGCCATCATGGGCGTGTCGCAGACCTCTTCGGCATGCAGGTCTGTCTGGGCGTCGAGCGAAGTCATGATCTGTCTTTCTGATAAACGCAGTTCAGGTGTCGTTCGTCACGTTAGACCAACCGGGTTAAGGGACCGGAATCAGCGCGTTCACCGAACGCTCACCATAAGATCGCGGGACGCCAGCAAAGCGTCCCGTTGCGGCACACTCAGCGGGCGAAACGGCTCCGCATGAAGATGTAGAAGGCGAACAGCAGCAACAGTCCGCCCGTGATCGCCGCAGCCACGACCGCGATCGGCCCCCAGCTGGACAGAAGACGGGTCGCCCCCTGCCCCATCAAAGCGGCACTGGCCCCAACGAGCAGCGCGCCGATCGCAACGGGGATCCAAAACCCACCGCCCGGACCTTTCTTTTCGGCCTTGGCGGATTGCCGTTCGATGTAGCGCAGCGCGTTCTCGACCGGGTCTTCCTCGGTCACGGCGATTTCGGCGTCCGGGTTCTTGTTGGAGCGGATGATGTCGTCTTCGTCGAGACTGTCGATCCGGACCGTGTCTTCGGCCAGATCTTCGGCCAGACCCACCTCCGGGAGCTCCGGCAGCTCCTCGGGTTCGACCAGCACGCGTTCCTTCGTGGGGAAGGAGACGAGATTGGAGCGGGGTGTGTCTTCCGTGACCGCGATATCGGAGGCAAGCAGTGTGACTTCGGCGTCGTCCGTCTCCACCGTGACGAGTGAATCGGGCAGCGCGTCGGACAGGCTGCGCGCATCGGCAGCGTCTTCCGTATCGAGCAGCGCGTCCAACCGGTCACCCAGCGCGTCCGCCGCGTCCGCAATGGAGGACCGGACCGGAGCGGCGATCTCTTCGGGCGTGTCTTCCTCTTCGGGTGTGTTTTCGGTCGTATCTTCAGGCGTTCCCTCAGCGACCACTAACGGCACGTCTGCCGAGGGAGCATCTTCAAGCTCCGGCAGATCGGGCACGGCGATCTCGGGCGCTGCCGGGTCGATCAGTTTGACCGAAGGGTCGTCGGCGATTTCCCCGCTCAAGGCGGCCTCGAAATCCATGTCATCCAGCGACGTGGCTAGATCGGTCAGGCCCGATGTTGCGGTGGGCAGGTCCAGCTCCAGCGCGACGGGGGCGGCCTCTTCAACCTCTTGCACCGTTTCCGGCAGCTCGATCTCGGCGGCGATCTCTGCATCTGCTGCGGTCTCAGGCAGGACAAGCGCTTCGCCGTCCAGCACGCCGCTACCTTCCGTCACGCGCGGCAAGCCGTCATCCGTCGGACCGAGGGGCGCGGTGCCGTCGCGTTGCGGGACCAGGATGGCGGACGGTGCGGGTACGGCCGGTTCGCTGCGCAGGAAGAGCGATTTTTCGGCGGTGCGGCGGCGCATCAGCGCATCCACAACGTATGTCTTTCCCTGCACGGTAGCCTTGCGCCAGACGTCGAAGCCGTTGGCGGCATCCAGCACGCGGCCATTGTTCAGGGCACGCACGATGTCCGAAGTCTGGAACGCCTCGACGCCTATGTTGAAGGCGAGCGAGCAGAGCGCATCATATTGACCTTGGCTCAGCGGGGCGTGGACATCTTCGTTGACGACGAGTTCGATCGGCGCGAGATCGTCCAGCAGGATGTCTTCCGCCTCGACACGGCTCAGGCGCAGGGGCTCATCAACGGTCTGGACGACATGGCCGTAGCCGACGACGCGCACGCCGGAGGCGAGCGTTCGGTCTTCGGACCGGAATCCCTCAAACGCCTTGATCAGGCGGAGGCCGGTCTCCGATATGGACAGGGTCCGGGTCATATAGGCACTCTTGCGCAGTTCACACGGGGCAAGTTGCAAGGCCCGTGCCGTATTCCCCTGACAGGAGAGACAAGGGTGAGAACAGGGTTAACGCTTTGCTAACGCGCGCGGTTGCGACACCTTGTCCATCACAGGAGCACCGCCGCCGCGAAACCGAGAAACGCCGCAAAGCCCACCACATCCGTCACGGTCGTCACAAAGACGGAACTGCTGACCGCCGGATCCGCGCCGACCCGTTTCAGCCCCAGCGGGATGAGGATGCCCGCCAGCCCGGCGAAGAGGTGGTTGATGATCATGGCCACGAACGCCACCACGGCCAGGCGCGGATCGCCGAACCAGACAAACGCGATGATGGACAGCGCAACGGCGAAGATGACGCCGATCATCAGTGCGGAGAGCGCTTCGCGCCGGACCACGCGGAAGGCGGTCGCCTTCGTCAAGTCCCGTTCCGCGAGGCTGCGCACCGCCACGGTGAGCGCCTGCGTCCCGGCATTACCGCCCATGCTCGCCACGATGGGCATCAGCACAGCCAGCGCGACGACCTGCTCGATGGCATAGTCGAACCGAGCAATGACGAAGGAGGCGAGGATGGCCGTGACCAGGTTCACGAACAGCCACGGCGCGCGCGACCGCACGGTCTCCAGAGCCGTATCCGTAATCCCTGCCTCGCTCACCCCGGCGAGGGCGAGGATGTCTTCCTTGTTCTCGTCCTGAATGATGTCGAGAATGTCGTCGACCGTCATCATGCCGACGATGCGGCCCTGGTCGTCGACCACGGGGGCGGAAATCAGGTGGTATTTCTCGAACAGGTAAGCCGCCTCTTCCTGGTCGAGGCTCTGGTCCACCGTGACCAGCTTCTCCTGCATCAGGGACGCCAGCGTAGTGTCGCGCGCCGCGCGCATCAGCTTGGAGATGGACACGTAGCCGATGGGCCGCAGGCGCGGATCGACGATGTAGATGTTGAAGAACAGATCCGGCAGCGCCTCGCCCGCCTCCCGCATGTGGTCGATCGTGTCGCCCACGGTCCAGAACTCCGGCGCGGAGACGAACTGGCGCTGCATGAGGCGGCCGATCGTCTCGTCGTCGAAGGCGAGCGCGGCTTCGATGGTGGCGCGGTCAGTCGGCTCCATCGCGTCC
>CAYULR010000031.1:8743-15322 GCA_964445685.1 uncultured Algimonas sp. | reverse complement strand
GAGCGAGGGTGTGCCGGGCGGTCTTTGGGTTTTGGTTTCCCTGCACGTCTTGGTGGCGGGCTTCTGGTTCCTGGCTCCCTTGTCGCTGTGGCCGGGTGCCGACCTGAACCGATCCGATGTCGTAGACCGGATGGAGCGTTTCAGCCGGATTGCCGTCTATGCCGTCCCTTTGATGATCCTGGCCGGACTGTGGCTCGCCTTGATAATATCGGATGGACCCGGTGGGTTGTTCGGAACCCCTTATGGCCGCCTCCTTCTGTTGAAGACGGCCGTCATTACCGGCGCTCTTGCCTTGGGAGCCTACAACAAGGTGCGGGTAACGGACCAGATCGGTTCGCGCGAAGCGACTTCCCTCACCCATCTTCGTCGCACTCTATCCCTCGAACTCATCCTGTTTGTATCGGCGCTCGTTGCGGTCGCCGCCGCAACAACGGTGTTCGGTCCACACTCTTGAAAGGCCTATCATGCTCAAACTATTCATCATCACTTCCGCGGTTCTGGCGCTCTCGACCTCCCCCGCCGCCGCACATGTCGTCTTCAACATGGACGAAGCGGAAGCGGGAACGTTTCACACGGCCCAGCTCCGTGTCATGCACGGCTGCAACGACCAGCCGACGGACTCCGTGAGAATTGTCATGCCTGACGGCGTCACCCGCGTGACTCCGCGGGTCGTGCCTGGATGGTCGGTCTCGGTGGAAATGCGCACACTGGACGAACCTATCCTTCTGCACGGTTTCGAGGTCGATGAAGTGGTCAGCGCCCTGGTCTGGACGGGAGGATCATTCCCCGACTTCGCTTACGAGCAATTTGAGTTCCGAGCGATGCTTCCGGATGAACCCGGTCGTCGCCTTGATTTCGTCGTCAACCAAGGCTGTGGTGAGCTTGCCCTAGATTGGGACGACTTAGCCGAACCGAGCGTGGAACCATGGAGTCTGAATGAACCCGCTCCGTTCATTCGCTTGATCGACAAGAGTGACATTCGACCATGAAACTCACCGTGTTCGGATTGTTGATGACGTTGTGCCTGTCCGCTCCATCCTGGGCGCAGATTTCCACACCGCAGACCCTGAATGAGATCGAGGAAGTTCTTCGCCACCACCCCTCTCTCGAAGGATATGCGCTTCGAGCCGAAGCGGCGCGCGAAAGAGCCGGTGCGGAAACCGTCCTGCCCGACCCGGAAGTCACGATGGGCCTGAACAATTTCCCTCTCTTCGATCCATCCTTCACCGAATACCTTCCGACCAACAAGTCCATCGGTGTCCGGCAACGGTTCCCGAACCTTGCAGGCCGCGCAGCCGCGCGCGACCAGATCCTTGCCAATGCTGGACAACTGGATGCAGCGCGCGCCGCGCGCCTCGCCGAACTCCGCGCCGACGTCTTCCGCCAATTGCTCATTCTCGACCGAGTCGCGGACCAGACCCATTTACTCGATGCCCGCAATGCAAAGTATGACGAGCTGGACGAGGTCTATCTGGCAGAAGTCGATGCGGGCAGTCCGTCCCTCTTCAGGCTGGCGGAGATCGAGGGCGAACGCGCAGACCTGGAACGGTTGCGGGTCGGCCTGATCGCTGAACGGGAAAGTGCCCGCGCACGTCTTCGCGACCTGCTCGGCAGCGTTCCGGTCGGAATCGAGATCACGCCTGCGCTTGTGGCATGGAACGGACAGGCCAGTGCATTCCACGCTGTGCGCGTTGCGCAGGAAGGCGTCGATGTCGCCGATGCGAGGATCGATGGTGCCCAAGCCGCCTTCAAACCCAATTGGGGCGCACAGGCGACCTATCAACAGCGCGAAAATGGGGCGAACTTCGATGGTGATGACTGGGTCAGTCTCGGTGTGACTGTGACGGTCCCGCTCTGGTCCGGGCGCAAACAGGAACCGAGGCTGCGAGCCGCGCAGACGGACCGCTCCGCTGCCCTCACGGACGTCCATGCTGCTTCACGCGCCGCTCTATCCCGCTACGAAACATTGGATGCGCGGCGCCGGGCCGCAGAGGCCGCTATCCGCGTTCTCGAGGACCGAAAACGTGCCATCGAGCAGGTCATGGAAGACCGTCTAGTGGTCTACGAGTCCGGCACAGGGGGCTACGCTCCGATCATCGACGGCGAAATCGCGCTTCTGGCTCTCGACTATCAAAGCCGGGCCGAACGAGCTCGGTCGGATGTTGCGGCCGTGCTGATGAATGGACTGCTCGTGACCCCACCTGACATGATTGGAGGCCAACCATGAGCCTGCGAACCTGCCTCCCGTGGCTGGCCCTGGCCTTGGCGGCGTGCGGAAACCCGGCCGCCGGCGACAGACCCACGACTGTCGAGACCTTCGCGGGCGGCGCAACAGCCGAGGAACCGGGCCTCTACACTTGCCCGATGCACCCGCACTATACCAGCGAGGATCCTGACGGCATCTGCCCGATCTGCGGCATGGACCTCGTTCCGGCCGACACCCAATCCGCCACCTTGGGCGATGGCAGCGTGGCCGTCTCGTCCGAGATGATCCAATCGCTCGGCATCCGCACGGCTCCGGTCCGTCAGACAGACTTTTCGCGGACATTGCGCGCCTATGGCACGGTCGAAGCGGATGAGAGCTTGCAGACATCCGAATCGTCTCGTCTGGAGGGCTGGATCTCGGACCTACGCGTCCGCGCGGTTGGTGATCCGGTCCGTGCCGGTCAATTGCTCTACCGCATATACAGCCCGGACCTTGTCGGTGCGCAGAAAGACCTTCTCAATTCCCTGCGCATAGGCAATTCGCGCCGTATCGAAGCCGTGCGCCAGCGGCTCCAGTCTCTCGGCATGCAGCCCGGCACGATTGACCGGGTGGCGGAGTCAGGCGAGATAATCGAGCGCGTTCCGATCTATGCCGAAAGCTCCGGAACGGTCTCCGAAATCATGGTGGCGGACGGAGCCTATGTGAAGCCCGGTGCGCCAATTCTAAGCCTCCAGGACTTCGGGTCTGTCTGGGTGATTGCACGAATACCCGAAGGTGACCTCCCGCTCGTCCGGACCGGTCTTCCCGTCAGTCTCAGCTTTCCAAGCGCGCCAGCAGCGAATGGACAGGGAGAGGTCGATTACATTTATCCGACCATAGATCCGGCCACACGTACGGCCCAACTCCGCGTGAGCCTGCCCAATGCCGACGGCTCCCTCCGGCCCGGCGCATATGCCGACCTCGATTTCGAGCTGACCCGAGACATGAAACTCTCCGTTCCCGCACAGGCCATCCTTCGGGACGGCGACGGGGCTTACGTGGTCGTTGCGCTCGGAGACGGGCGTTTTGCGGCAAGACCGGTTGTCACCGGCGAGACGAGCGGCGACCGCACAGTTATCGTCTCCGGACTGCAGGACGGCGATAGTGTGGTGGTCAACGGCCAGTTCCTGCTCGGCAGCGAAGCCAATCTGCGCGAAGGGTTTGCCAGGCTCAACGCTGCGCTCGGACCCGACACGCCTCTCTCAGAACTGCCTGTGGATGCCGATACGCTGGCATTGATCGATCACTTCGTGGACCAGGCGCTCTATTTTCATGAAGCGCTTACGGACGGCTATCGGATCGACCCCTATTTCGTGGACCCTGCCCTGTCCCTCGTCGAACCCTTGCGAGCCCGCTTTGGCGTGACCCGCTTCGGCACAATCCTGGATGATGTGGATGCGGCCTTGCGGTCCGCGAAGGCCGCAGCCGACGACGCAGCACTCCGCTCCGCTCTTGCAGCCCTGATGGAGGGTCTTGAGCCTTGGCTGCTGGAAGGCGCTCCAGCCAGCTACGAAACAAGAGGTCTGGCTCTCTTCACTGACACCGCATCGGGACGGCTCTGGCTGCAGCAGACTGCCATTCCAGACAACCCTTATGTTGGGACGACTGCCACCCTCATCCCCTGGCCCGACCCGATGGCGATGACTCCAATGGAGAGCAGCCCGACGCAGGCTCCGCAACGCCAGCCGGTTAATCCCCATGCGGGGCATCGACACTAATGTCCGATACTCAGAGCCTGGCGGGTCACGATCCGTCCAAGAGCGCGGTTGCACGCCTGATTGGCTGGTCGATCGCCAATCCGTTGATCGTGCTGGTCCTCAGCCTTGCACTAGGCGTGGCCGGATGGCTTGCGGCGCTCGATACGCCGCTCGACGCCGTGCCGGACCTGACGGACACACAAGTCATCATCCGCACGGATTTTCCCGGTCAGAGCCCGCAGGTTGTCGAAGATCTCGTGACCTATCCTCTGTCCTCCGCCCTTCTTGGCCTTCCGGGGACTGAGGATGTTCGGGCCAGCTCCATGTTCGGCACGAGCTTCGTCACCATTGTCTTTCAGGACGACGTGGATCTCTATTGGGCACGGTCTCGCGTGTTGGAAGCACTCTCGCGGCTCGGAGCGAGTCTGCCTGAAGGGGCCGTACCAGAGATCGGGCCGGACGCGACCGGCGTGGGCTGGGTCTACCAATATGCGCTGATCGACCGGAGCGGACGGACAGACCTGGCGGACCTGCGCGCCTTGCAAGACTTCTTCGTCAGCCTGGAGCTGTCCAGTGTCGAAGGCGTCGCCGAAGTGGCGAGCGTCGGCGGTTTTCAGCGCGAATATCAGGTGCTGGTCGATCCGAACCGGCTCCGAGCGCTCGGCATACGCCTCGATATGGTCGCCGACACGATCCGGTCAGCTTCCATGGAAGTCGGCGGACGCGTCATCGAAAGCGGCGAGACAGAATATGTCCTTAAAACGGATGGCTATGTCACGAGCGTCGAGCAACTAGCAGACACAGTCGTCTTCGCGGACGGCGGTGCGCCGGTTCGGTTGCGCGACGTGGGCCGCGTAGTCGAAGGACCGGCCTTGCGACGTGGCGTTGTCGAACTGAACGGTGAAGGTGAAACGGTCGCGGGCATCGTTGTCATGCGTGACGGGGAGAACGCACTTGAAGTCATCGACCGGGTGAAGGCGCGGTTGGAGGACGTGTCCCGCGGGCTGCCGGAGGGCGTGGAAATCGTGACCGTCTATGACCGCGCCCCCCTGATCGAGGGGTCGGTCGACTATTTGCGGCACAAGCTGATCGAGGAAGCCATCGCCGTCGCCCTCGTCATCCTCGTTTTTCTGCTCCATATCCGAGCTTCTCTCGTTGCGCTTATAACCTTGCCTTTGGGTGTGCTGGGTGCCTTCGTCATCATGAACGCCCAAGGCGTCACGGCCAATATTATGTCGCTGGGCGGAATTGCGATCGCCATCGGGGCCATGGTGGATGCGTCGATCGTCTTGGTGGAGAACGCCGCCCGGAAACTTTCGGAACAGCCTGGAAAACCGACCGGTGCGCAGCGTCGCGCCGTGCTTCTCGCCGCCGCGCAGGAAGTCGGTCCCGGCATCTTCTTCTCGCTCCTCATCATCACGGTCAGCTTCCTGCCGGTCTTCGCCCTGACAGGGGAGAGCTACCGGCTGTTCAGTCCCCTCGCCTTCACCAAGACCTACGCCATGGCATTCGCAGCGGCCCTGTCCGTGACGCTGGTTCCGGTTCTCATGCTTCTTCTGATGCGCGGACGGTTCATCACTGAGCGGAAGCACCCGCTCATGCGCGTCCTGATCTGGATCTACACGCCCCTTTTGCGCGGCGCTCTTCGGTTGAGGTGGGTTGTGGTTTTCATTGCGGTCCTGGCGACGGCCAGCCTTGCGATCCCCGCCCGTAATCTCGGCACGGAGTTCATGCCGGCCCTTTACGAAGGCGAACTGCTTTACATGCCGACAACGCTGCCAGGCGTGTCGGAAACGAAGATGCGTGAGCTGCTGGGACAAACAAACCGCATGATCGCCACCGTCCCGGAAGTTGAGCGCGTCTTCGGCAAGGCCGGGCGAGCCGACACTGCGACCGATCCGGCCCCGCTCTCCATGATAGAGACCTGGATTCAGCTCAAGCCGAAGGGCGAATGGCGTCCCGGAGTGGACGCAGAGAGTATCATCGCGGAACTGGACAACCGCTTGCAGGTGCCGGGCCTCGTCAACAGCTGGGGCTATCCCATCAAGATCCGCATGGACATGGTAAGCACGGGTGTGCGTACGCCAATCGGGGTAAAGATCACGGGCGATGACTTATCGACCTTGGAAACCCTGTCGCGCGACGCTGAAGCCATTATCGCCGACATTCCCGGAACCCGCTCGGCCTTTGCAGACCGCGTTCTGGGCGGCAAGTATCTCGAAATCGTCCCTGACCGGGAAGCCCTCGCCAGGCGCGGCATATCCATGGGTACATTCCAATCTGTCGTCCGAACGGCGCTTGGCGGCGAAGTCCTCAGCCAGAGCATTCAGGGACGAGAACGCTACGACATTCTTCTCCGCTACGCGCCGGAATACAGAGACAGCCCAGACGCAATCAGTACGGTGCTCGTCCCCGCGCCGGATGGAGCCGTGGTTACGCTCTCAGACGTGGCCGATATCCGCTTCGCCGAAGGCCCACCCATGATCCGCTCTGAAAATGCGCGCCTGACAGGCTGGGTCTTCGTAGACTTTGAGGACCGCGATCTCGGCGGCTATGTCGAGGACTTGCGCGAGGCGCTTGCAAAAGACCTGACATTTCCGCCCGGCTACGCTGTCGCGATCTCGGGTCAGTATGAAC
>CAYULR010000031.1:1196-8733 GCA_964445685.1 uncultured Algimonas sp. | reverse complement strand
TCTCAGCGTGGCCATACCCGCTGCAGTCGGACTCGTCTTTTTATTGCTAATGCTCCACTTCGGACGTCTTGATCGAACCCTTATCGTCATGTTGTCCGTGCCGTTCGGGCTGATCGGCGGGCTTTGGGCTGTCTGGCTCGCGGGCTACAATCTGTCAGTCGCGGTCGCCGTGGGTTTCATTGCGCTCGGCGGTATTGCAGTCGAGACCGCCGTCATCATGCTGCTCTATATCGACAGCGAAGTGCGAACCCGCATGCCCGAGGACCGGGTCGCGCTTCGGGAGGCGGTTGTCGTCGGAGCCGTCCAGCGGCTTCGCCCGAAACTCATGACCGTCATCACCATCTTCGCCGGTCTCGCACCGGTTTTCCTGACGGACGGGCTGGGCGCTGACGTGATGCGCCGTATCGCGCTTCCCATGGTCGGCGGCATGGCCTCAACCCTCATCTTGGTTCTTTTTGTCGTTCCGGCTGTCTACCTGATCTGGGTCGGCCGTTCCCTTCCCATAGTCACACCATCAAAGGAGACATCTCGTGACCTATAAATTTCTAACTCTTTCGGCTGCTCTCATCCTGGCTGCTTGCGGGGCAAGCGACGCGCCGGTGACCCAAGATGCGGCCAATAGTGAATCCGCAAGTAAGGTCGAGACTTCGAGCATGACACATGGCGGTTCTGACCACGCATCCCACGACATGAACGAAAAATCTGTTCAATCTGTCGGAGACACAGGCATGACAACAGGCGTTATCCGGTCGATCGGCGACAATGGAGACTTCCTGACGATCGATCACGGTGAAATTGAGGGTGTCGGCATGGGCGCTATGACCATGGGTTTTGACATTCTAACGAGTGTCGATCTGTCCGACTTCGACGTCGGAGACTATGTTGCATTTTCGGTCAAGCGCGGTCGAGACGGATCCTACCGGGTGACGGAAATCTGCAACACCACAGAAGACGACACTTCCTGTCTCAATTGATGTGAAACCTGTCCCGGATAACGACCTTATCACGTAAATTGGGATTATTTCTTCCTAGACATCCATCTCGATTAGTGCTGCCAAAAACCCTCTTTAATGGACATGATGTGAAAGTAATGCACTGCTACGGCTTGTAAGCTAGGAGTCGGAGCGCGTTGAACACAACAATTAGCGTGCTTCCCTCGTGCACCATGACGGCAGGTCCGATACCGAGACCGAAAAGGGTCGCAGGGATCAGGATTGCGACGATGCCAAGGCTGGCCCAGAGGTTCTGCCGGATAATCCGGCTTGTAGCGCGGCTCAGCCCTACGGCGAAAGGCAGGGTTTCCAGATCGTCTGCCATGAGTGCGATATC
Organism: uncultured Algimonas sp.; assembly: GCA_964445685.1. Taxonomy (GTDB): domain Bacteria; phylum Pseudomonadota; class Alphaproteobacteria; order Caulobacterales; family Maricaulaceae; genus Litorimonas. The sequence continues at coordinate 7,404 of CAYULR010000031.1, read as the reverse complement.
CGCTGTCTCCAGAGCGACATCGGAGCCGGCAGCGCCCATGGCAATGCCGACCGTTGCATTGGCCATTGCAGGTGCGTCATTCACGCCGTCCCCGACCATGGCGACGCCTCCGGCACTCTTAAGGGCCTTGATCTTCTCAACCTTGTCATCGGGCATCAGATCACCAAATGCCTCGTCCAGTCTGACTTCGCGTGCCACCGCATCCGCGACGTTCTGATTGTCGCCAGAAATCATCATCATACGTTTCACACCGACATCGCGAAGCGCCTGTATCACCGGTTTTGCCGCCTCTCGGGGTGTATCCATTAAGCCGATGGCTCCAAGATAAGTGTCGCCTGCGCGAACGATCATTGTCGTTCGCCCATTCTGGGAGAGCGCTTCGACCTGCCTCTTCAAATCCTCTGGCAAAGGCACGCCGGGCACTTCTGCAAACAACTTCGATTTTCCTATGAAGACCTTCCGGCCTTCAAAGACCGCCGAAACGCCGCGCCCTGTAATGCTCGCGAAATCCGTAGCGCCTTGGGGAACACGGTTTGTGCGCGCCTTTGCGTCGCGGACGACCGCTTGCGCGAGCGGGTGATCGCTCAGTGTTTCCACGGCGGCGGAAACCCGCAACAATTCGTCTTCGCTGGTTTGACCATAGGGCACGATATCGACGAGCCTTGGCTCGCCTTCGGTCAAGGTTCCGGTCTTGTCGAAGGCTATCGCGTCCAGTCGGCCGAGAGACTCCAGAGGAGCTCCACCCTTTATCAGGACACCACCGCGTGCAGCTCGTGCCACTCCAGACAGAATCGCGCTCGGGGTGGCGATGGCGAGTGCGCATGGGCTAGCGGCCACGAGAACGGCCATTGCTCGGTAGAAGCTCTCGGAGAATGCCTCATCTAAAACCAGGAACGAAAGGGATGTGAGAACGGCCAGGAGGATGACGCACGGCACAAAAATGCGTTCGAACTTCTGAGTGAAATTCTGCGTAGGTGACTGACGTGTCTCGGCTTCGCTCACCATGTCCACGACACGCGCGAGCGCACTCTCACTCGCCAGCCGCGTCACCTGTATTTCCAAACTACCGGTGCCATTGATAGTCCCTGCAAAGACGCGACTTTCTGCCTTGAGGGAGTCCGCATTCTTCGCCGCCGCTTCTCGGTCTTCGACAGGACGTTTATCGACCGGCGCGCTCTCGCCCGTGATGGGGGCCTGATTGACCGCACTTTCGCCCTCCACGACGAACCCGTCAGCTGGGATACGTTCATTGGACCGAACAAGCACAACATCGCCGAGCACCAATTCCCCAATGGGCAGCGTAATGGTTTCGCCGTTGCGTCTGACAAGAGCTTCGTCCGGGGCGAGATCGGCGAGTGCGGTAATCGCATTTCGTGCGCGGGACATGGCGTAGTTTTCAAGGGCATGTCCGACTGCAAAAAGGAAAAGCAGGAATGCGCCCTCCGCCCACTCGCCAAGGAATGCCGCACCAGTTGCGGCAACAAGCATAAGAAAGTCGATCTGGAACTTGCCTCGAAGAACGTTCTCCAGCGCCTCGCGCAATGCGAAGTATCCACCAAAGACGTAGGCTGCGAGCAATAAGCCGAAACCGATCGCCGGAGAAAGTATATCCAGCTTCGGCCCCAGCCAGCCTATAATCAGACATACGCCTGCTAGACCCGCGAAGATAATTTCGGCCTTAGGACCGAGCACGCGACTGACCACGTCGTCATGATTATGTCCATGGTCCGAGTGATCCTGGTCGCCCTGCTCATGCTCGTGATCTTTATGTGCGTCGTCTGTCATGATGTCCTTTCGTGCTGCCTCGCAAGGCCGCGAATATATAATTGCATTTCAAAGCCGTTAGGCAGGTTGCGAAGACCCGTTGTCCACGGTCGGGCTGGCTCGCGCAGGAAACGGCGCGTTTTCAGAATTCACATCGTTCAAAGTTGATGCAGACGGGGCAAACCACCGATGAAGAGCGGGCATTACAAGCAACGTCAGCACAGTTGAGGAGATGAGACCTCCTGTGACGACTGTCGCCAGCGGTCTCTGCACTTCCGCGCCCACCCCGGTTGCGAACAGCAAGGGGGCCAGTCCCAGGCCAGTCGTCAACGCAGTCATGAGAACGGGCCGTGCCCGTAATCCAGCGGCGTCGATGGCAAGTCGGTCGAGGTCGAGGCCCTTGCGAGCGAAGTCATCCATGAAGCTTACAAGTACCATGCCATTGCCCAAGGCGATTCCGAACAGAGCGATAAAGCCGACTGTCGCTGGCACGGATACCGGAAGACCCGTCAACCAGAGCGCCAGAGCTCCGCCTGTCAATGCGAGTGGAATGTTCAGCAAGATCAGGATGGCGGATTTCAAGCGACCAAACGTCAGCAACAAGACCAGGAGCACAATTCCAAGTGTAATCGGTATTACCACCTTGAAGCGGGCATTCGCCTGTTCCTGCAATTCGAACTGGCCGCCCCAAATCAATCGATATCCAGGGGGAAGGTCCAGCCGTGCATCCGTCAAGGCTTGCGCCTCACCGACAAATGAGCCGATGTCCCGACCCCTGACATTGGATTGAACCGTGATGAATCGCTCTCCGTTTTCACGCGTGATCTGGCGCGGACCGACGACAGTTTCCACACGGGCCACCGCGTCGAGCGGGACACGCGTTCCAGAAGGTGACTGCAAAACTATTCGACCGACGGCTTCGGGAGTGTCGCGGTCTGATTTCTGTAGCCTCACGACGATTGGAAATTGCCGCACACCTTCGAAAAGAGCGCCCGCTTCTGCACCGCCGACAGACGCCCTAAGCGCATCAAGAGCGTCCTCCACGTCAAGTCCATATCGTCCAAGTGCGGAACGGTCGACTGTGACGACCAATTGTGGTGCACCGGTGATTTGGTCGGCTTGCACTTCTGCTGCACCGTCGACCTGCTGGAGCAGAATTTGCAACTCCTTCGATTTTTCGAGAAGCACGTCCGAGTCAGGCCCGAAGATCTTGACGGCCAGTTCAGCTCGCGTGCCTGTCAGCAACTCATCAACGGACATGGCGATCGGCTGCCCGATGTTGACGACGATACCGGGAAATTGTTCGAGGTCTTCGGAAAGAGCCGCCCGCAGCTTTACGGGCGTCATCCCCGGTCGCCATTCCGACCGAGGCATGAGTTCGACAAATCCCTCGGCGCTGTTTGTTGGATCCGCATGGGCTCCAACTTCCCCGCGCCCAATCCGGGTCACGATCGATTTGATTTCCGGAAAGTTGCGCAACAGTCGCTTCTCGATACGGGTCGCCGTCTGAGCAGCTTCGGTCAGCGATATGGACGGGGCCATGGTGGTGCGTAGGAGGATATCGCCCTCCTCAAGCTGTGGAGTAAACTCTGATCCAAGGCGCGATCCAGCCAGTCCGCCCATCAAAAGGAGAACAGCCGCCAGAGCGATTGCGGCGATACGTCGTTTCACGAACCACCCGCTTCCACCCATCACTGCAGCCGCCATGCGGCTGGGCTTGTTAGATGTCCGTTTTCCTTTGCGCCGCATGACGGTGTTGGCCAGGGCCGGAGCAATCAAGGCAGCATAGAAGAGCGACCCTGTCATGGCGAGCGCAGCTGACGCCGCCAGCGGCCTGAATGTCTTGCCTTCCACACCCTGAAGGGAAAACAGGGGCAAGAAGACAATAACGACAACTGCAACTGCTGCGATAAGTGGCGCCATAACCTCAGTCGTCGAGCGTGCGACGATCTCGGCTCGAGATGTCTGCGGATCGCTCTCTCGAAGTCCGCGATCCACGTTTTCGGATATGACGATCGCCCCATCGACCATGATGCCGATCGCAATCGCAACCCCGCCGAGCGACATGAGGTTCGCGCTGATACCCAGGGCGTGCATCGCGATGAATGCAAAACCGACCGAGAACGGGATGGACAGAACGACCACCAAACTCGGACGCCATCCCCCGAGAAAGACGAAAATCACAATGGCGACGAGAAGAGCGCCCTGCCAGAGGGCGTTCGTCACGGTTGCTGCGGCTTTGGTGACGAGTGTACCCTGATCGTAGTAGGGGATGGCCGTCACCCCGTCGGGCAGTGTCTCGTTGACTTCATTGAAGCGTGTTTTCACCCGCTCGATAACATCTGAAGTGTTCGTTCCGTAGAGCTTCAGAACAAGACCGGCGACAACCTCGCCTTCCCCATTCGCTGTGGCAAGGCCTTGCCGAACACCACCGCCAATTGCGACCTCGCCAAGATCACGGACTTTGACAGGACGGCCGTCTTCCACCTTGACGACAATGTCCTCCAAGTCTTCGACAGATCGAGCCAGTCCGACGCCGCGCACTGTGAACTGTTCAGATCCGACTTCGAGAAACTGAGCGCCTTCCGTGCGGTTGCCGCGTTCCAAGGACGAGATCACTGTGTCAATTTGAATGTCGTAGGAGAGAAGCGCGTCTGGATCGAGGCGGACCTGATACTGTTTTTCATAGCCTCCGAGCGACAGGACTTCTGTGACACCCGGAACCGTTTGAAGCTGATACTTAACAATCCAGTCTTGGATTTCCCGCATCTCGACGAGCGATCGCGCACCAGTGCTATCCTCGAGACGGAAATACAGGATGATGCCCAAACCTGTGGAGATCGGTCCCATCTGCGGATCACCAAATCCGTCCGGAATGGTTTCGCGCGCCTGCGCCAGTCTCTCGCCAACGACCTGACGGGCAAAATAGACGTCCGTGCCATCTTCAAAATAGATGTTCACGACTGACAGTCCGAAGTTGGAAACTGACCGCATGTTGTCCAGCTTCGGCAAGCCTGCCATCGCGGTCTCTATCGGAAAGGTCACATAGCGTTCGACCTCTTCAGGTGCGAGCCCCTCGGTTTCGGTAAAAATCTGCACGAGTGATGGAGTGACATCCGGAAATGCGTCCACCGGCAAGGCACGAAATGTGAATATGCCGCCGATCATGATGGCGAGGGCGGCGATCGCAGCCAGGAGGCGACCGCCAACAAGTTTATGCATGAGATTTAACATTTAAGCCGCTCCTAATGGTCGTGGTCGCCACCAAAGGCGTCTTTTTCGAGTTCGGCTTTCAAGGTGAAAGCGCCTTGCGTGACGATGCGGGTCCCGGGTTCAAGTCCCGACAGAACTTCCACAGATCCACGAGATCGCTCACCAATGGTCACAAATTTCGGGGTAAAGCCCTCATCCTTCGGAACGAATACGGCAGAGCGGCCTTCGACTGTCTGGACAGCATTGGCGGGAACGACAATGCCCGTCCTACGGGTGGGTATTGCAATCTCCGCTCGCGTGAATTGACCCGGTCGGAAAAGTAAGTCTGCATTGTCAATGACTGCGCGCGCTGTTGCAGTCCGAGATGTTTCCTCGATCACGGGCAATATGAGATCGATCCGCGCTTGCACGACTACGCTGTTGTCATTCGATGTCAGCGCAACAGGGGTCCCGACTGTGACCTCACCAAGATCAGCCTTGAAAACTGCGATGTCGGCCCAGACGATCGAGCTGTCGGCAACTACGAATAGCGGCGTAGCTCCAGCATCTCCAGCCGCTACAGTTTCTCCGAGTGTCACGCTCCGCCGTACGATGACGCCATCGATAGGTGAGTTCAGGTAGGAGTTGGCTGTTTCGCCATCTGCCGCGGTCGAGATTTGCGCAAGGTCGGCATCGCTTACGCCAGCAGCGTGAAGCTGGTTCTCAACGGCCTCCTTCTCGGCTCTTGCGGCAGCATATGTGGCGCGAGCGGCTTGAAGATCAGCTTGCGCCGTTATCTGGTCGGCAAAGAGTTCTTCTTCCCGCGCCAGATCCTGCGCAGCGAGTCGCTCGCGCGAAATCGATGTCTGCCAGTTGGCTTTCAGGCCAGCGAGATCACGACTCCGAATGAGTGCCAGTCGGTCGCCTCGAGATATGATGTCCCCTTCATTGACATAGAGCCGCTCCACCAGACCGCTGACAGGCGGAGACAGTTTTGCCAATCGGTCAGTGTCGAAACGGATCTCCGCAGGAAGGCTGAGTTTGCGGTGCAAGACAGATTCAGATGCTATACCAAGCTCTATGTCGGCCGCATCGGCATCGATTACGACAATATCTTCGGCACTTTCGCCGTGGCTCGTCTCCGCGTCATGTTGATCCCCGTCTGTCTGGCCTTGCATCTGAGACGAGGTTTCGTGTGGTAAAGAGTTCGTTTTGGCCCCGTCTGCGCAACCTGCAAGAGCGAGGACAACGC
>CAYULR010000031.1:0-1186 GCA_964445685.1 uncultured Algimonas sp. | reverse complement strand
ACGGTCTCATTGGACGTCTCCTGCAAAAGGGTGTGTCCCAGTCAGGCTACGAAGCTCGATCTGGGCTTGATTGAGTAAAAGACGCGAGCGGGTCAGCGCCACTTCTGCATCCAGCAGGCTCTGGCGTGCGTTCAACGTCGTCGTAAGATCAAACCGTCCGGCCTCGTATCCCCGAAGCGACGCTTGGTAAGCTTGTTGTGCGGCTGGCAGGCTCTCGGTGGCGAGAAGCTGGAGTCGATCACGTGCGTTGGTGACGAGAACGCGCGCACCACGAAGTCTAGACGCCAGTTGCGTCTCGACGGCAGCGGCATTTATGCTGGCTGCATCACTGCGGAGCCTGGCAGCACGAACTGCGTCCCTGTTGCGGTCAAAAAGTGGTAGCGGTACGCTCAGTCCAGCAAGCAGGGCTGTGTCGTCGGTTTCTTCGAAGCGTCGCACTCCGATGCGCACCGTGACATCTGGCATACCCAGCGTATCTGCTGCGCGTTCGGCCGCACGCCGTGCATCCTCGGACGCGCGCGCGACATTGAGCTCCGGGTGGAGTGCAGAGACCGGACCATAAGGCACAGTCATGCTGTCTGTTGCTGCAACCAACTCTCCAAAGCGGGGGTTGGAGCTGCCCCAGATCGCTGCAAGCTCGAGCCGTAGCGTCTCGTGTTCGGCGTGTAGACCTAAGGCGGCGGAGCGTAAGCTCGCCTCATCGGCTTGCGCCCGCAATAGTTCTGGCGGCGCAGCAGCCCCGGCTCTGACACGTTTTTGGACAGTGTCCTTCAAGGTACCTGCAAGATCTGCGGACTCATCAGCCGCCGCAGCCAGTTCACGTGCTGCGATAATACGGTAGAAGAGCGTGGCCGCTTGGAGTTTTACGGCGCGCAAAGTTGCGCGGCATCGCGCTGATCCCGTAAGAGCAAGAGCTCGTGCTGCTTCCTCACGGGCTTGTCGTTTGCCACCAAGTTCGAATGTCTGCGCAACACTGAGTGTCGTTTCCAGCGCGTTAAGACCGTTCAAGGCACCGGAACCTGCGAAGTCCTCAGTTTCCAAACCAAGCTCTGGGTTCAAACGACGTGCTGCCTGATCGGCATCGGCGTCGAGTGCAGCGGCTTCCAGTGCGGCTCGCCGTATTTCCGGCGATAAAGCCTCAATGCGCCGTAAAGCCGCGTTAAGCGTCAGAGGCTCACCTGCGAAG
>CAYULR010000030.1:7541-15383 GCA_964445685.1 uncultured Algimonas sp. | reverse complement strand
GATTCGGACAATGCACTCGACACTAATGTCCTTGGCATTCCCTCAGAGCCTTATGGCTTTTCCAATAATGCGTCTGACCCATTCAGTGCGCCAGAATGGTCGGAAACAGAATTCATGCTACCCCAAGGTCGGATGACCCAGACAATCGATCTGAGCTAAGCAAAACGCCACATGTAAACGATTAGAACCAGCCCTCTTTAGGCTGGTTTTTTCATGTCATCCGTAATCATTCTGCCATTGAAAAAGCCCCCTCTCACTTCTGAGAGCGGGCTTTTTCTATTCAAGTGCGGTTACCTTAGAATTGTGTTCTGACGCCTGCGCCAGCGACCGTGAATAAGGGGTCGACATCCATCTGCTCTGGATACGCCCCCATCTCGCGTTGCGCATCCAGTGTGTCAAACTCGCTCGCACCGGCTGTTCCGACGAAGATTGGATTATCTTCGACAAGGTCAAGATCGGTTAGTTCCGCTTCGGACTTATAGGTTTGATCGATCTGCGTCAGCGGCGTCATTTCAATATCTGCGGGGCTGTAATCTGTATTGAGCGGAACAATCACCGGCGGCAAAGGCTCATCGACCCGTATTAAGGCTGGTGCCTTGCTCACGACGGCTTTCTGATAAATTCGAACCTTCGCGTCAACTTGCGCAGGAACGTCATTCAGCGTCTCATTGGCATAAGCCGTGGCGGCACCAAAAGCGAAAGCGCTCGCGGTCAGTGTAAAAAGAAGAGTTTTGGTGAGAATTCGTGTTTCGTGTTTCATATAAATAAAACGCCCGACCTCCGTTTGGAGTTCCGGGCGTTTATGATTTTTTATTGTTTAAATGGTGTTCAGATTAGACGGATACACCTAAGAAAACAGCGATCATCGCGATCACGATCAAACTCGTCGAAATAACGAACATCCACCAGAATTTCGGCGCACGGCGCGCAGATTGCGCTTCTACATGGTCGAGATCGGCAGGGTGGTTGGAGGTGTGGTAGTCGGTCATTGTCTTTGTCGGGTCCTTTCGGTCTGTGGTCCCTTGGAAATTGGGCGGAGCCTATTCGGCGTCCATCAGCTGGCGCGAGAGCATCATGCCCAGGCCCACGGCGGTGGCACCGGCGGCAAAGGGGCGTTCCTCGACCTGCGCCAGGATTTTCTGGCTGATGGGATGGGTCAGCACTTCGTCTGGTATGTGGTCGGAAAGCGGGTCGTCCTTGGCGGCCAGCATGCCCTTGATACGGGCGTGGCGGTCCTCGACCTTCTTCAGCGCGACGGTCTGCGAGACGCGCGCCATGATGGTCAGGCCGATGGCTCCGGCCGTCAGGATCAGCGCGATGGTCAGGAACGCGACATCGAGCCCGTAGGTCGTGGCGATCCAGGTGAACAGCGCGGCGAGGAAGAAGACCCCGGCGATGATCGTCAGGAACAGCGCCCCCATATATCCGGTCAGGACGCGGATTGGATTCGGCGTGCCCTTCCTCATCAACAGAGGGGCGATAATCGTTGCATATCTGAGCATCCGCGTCTCCTTCGCGACCAGGCGTCGGATCTGTCGATCCAGCAAAAAATGACCCGGCGGAAGGTCCGCCGGGCCGGTGTTTCAAACCTGCGTCTAGTTTCGCAGGATGGCGCCGAGCACGAGGCCGGCACCGACAGCCATCGCCATCGAGGAGAGCGGCTTTTCGCGGATCTGGACTTCGGCTTTCGTCGTCAGCTCGTCATAGCGGGCCTTGGCGGCTTCCTTCTGTTCGGTCGCGACGACTTTCGCCGTTTCCGTGCGGCCTTCGACCTTGGAGAAGGCCTGTTCCTTGACCGTCAGGGCCAGGGCCTTGAGGTCGTCGCGCAGCGTTTCCAGCTGGCTCGTGATTTCGCTGTTCATCGGAACGACGTTGTCGCTCGTGGTTTCCGTCACGGACGGGCGCTTGGCCGTCGTCTTCTTGGCGGTGGTTTTCTTGGGAGTAACTTTGGCGGTGGCCATGGTGGAATTTCCTTCCTGCAAGTGGTGTCGTGGACGCACCCTCACGGCGCGCGTTCCCATAACCAACGACAGCGCGACCCCTTTGTTCCCTGAAATCCTTCCGGACGCGTCCATGCCCTACCGAAGCCCTCCCCCTGTGAAGGCCTTTCGGAACGAAAGCGCGCGCCGGGCCATTGCAATGACGAACGCGCCCGCCCCCATCGCGCGGCGCGCATGCAAGACCGACCGAAAGGACATTCAATGACCGATACGAACATCACCGCCCGCTCCATGGCCGCCGACAGCGCAACCGACACAGTCCCCGTTCCGGAGAACCCCAGCAACGCCGAACTGAGCGCCTCCCTGGAGGATGCCGAGTTTCCGCGCGCCTCGCACATGGCCAAGGAAATTTTCGGTGAGAGCCCCCGCCACGCGGACGAAGAGGAATAATCGTCCGGCGTTCTTGCTTCGAGGCAAGAATTAATGCGGTTTCAAGAAAACTGCGGAAACCCGCGCTTTTAGGCGGAACCAACAGGCAGGGGTCGGCGTAATCCCTGCAACAACAGACAAAACACCTGGTACCTCCCCTTCATCCCGGTGTTTTTTAAGCCCGGACCCCGTTTCTCCCCTGCACGGCGTCCGGGCTTATCTTTTGGGGAAACAACAACTTACACACACCGGACCATACACCGACGCCACGCCGGGAAGCGGACCTGCATGCGTTTGAAAAGGGCTAGGACGAGGCCTTGCGGCTGACCTGGAAAGGCTGGTCGTCCTCGTCGGCCAGGGGCACGAGAAGCTCCGCCATCAGTCCGGGTTCATTATCCGAATATTCCAGCGAGCCGGACAGCTGGCGCGCAAAGCCTTTCATCAGGCGCGTGCCGATGCCGCGCATGGCCCCCGGATCGCCGACGCCCCGGCCATTGTCCGCGACGCAGATGGCGAGCTCTCCGCGTCCGCTTTCGCCTTCCAGCGCGTCGTATTTCTTGATCTGAACATGGATCGTGCCGCCGCGCTCCACGCCGTGCTTGGCGGCGTTGCTAATGGCTTCGACAATAAACAGCGCCACGGGAATGGCGATGTCGGCCGGGATCTGGCACGCATCCACGGCGTGGGTCAGCGCGATGCCTTCTTCGTCCGTGCCAAGGCTTTCGCCGACCGTTCCGATCAGGCGCGACACGAAGTCCTCCACATCGATGCGGCGCAGGTCCGGGCTTTCATACAGGCCCCGGTGGACCACGGCGATGGCGTTGATGCGGGTGCGCGTTTCGTTGATCGCGGCCACGGCCTCTTCGCCTTCGGCCTTGCGTTCCTGCATGTTCAGGAGGCTGATGATGATCTGGAGGTTGTTTTTCACGCGGTGATGGATTTCGCGCATCAGCGTGTCTTTTTCGTCCATATTGTCCGCGATCTTGCCTTCGCGGTCCTGGATCTGCGTCGCCATGCGGTTGAACGAATTGGCGAGGCCGTGGACTTCGGCGGCGGCCGAGCCAGACAGAGATACCCGCGAAGAGAACTTGCCACGCGCGAACTGCCGCGCGGACCCACGGACTTTGCGGATGGGCGTCAGCAACATGCTCTGTGTGCCGCCCCAGATCAGCGCGAAGCCGACGATCCATGCCAGGATGGGCAGCAGGAAGGATACGTAGGGATTGACCATCGCGCTGACGACGGCGGGCTCGGCGGAGCGGCCGACCGTGACATAGATGTCGAGGTCGTCGTAGTAGCGCGAGGCGATGCGGCGCGGCTGGCCCTGCGCATTGACCGCTTCGAGCATGGTTTCCGTCGCGCCGGCGATGACCGTCTTCAGGCGCTCATTGTCCTCGGGCTTTGTGTCCATTCCAATGATGGCCCGGCCGTCCGGCTTGTTCAGCGCCAGCACGGCGTCCTGGCCCAGCGCGGTACGGATCAGGTCCGTCACGCCCACATCGGTCGGCAGGACCAGCGTATAGACGTTGCCACCGCCGCGAAGGGCGCGTTGCAGCACCACGACGGGTTCCGGGTCGTCATTCAGAGTGAGCGTGCCGCGCTCGATCCGGAAACGCGTGTCGCGGGGAAAAGGGTCAGGATCGTCGAGCGTGAGGCCGGAAATGGACGGCGGCGACTGGCAGGTCGTCTCGCCGTCCGCCGTGGTCACGATCAGCGCCGTATAGGCGTTGAGACGGTCCAGGACTTCGGTGGCCCCGCGTTCGCAGCCGCGTTCCGCGATGATCTGCGACGCGGCGTCGAGACCGAGCCACCCGGCCTCCAGGGTCCGGCCGACTTCGCGCACCGTGTTGCGGGCTACGACGTCGGCGAGTTCGCTCTGGGAGACGCGGTTGCGGTCGATCGCCGTCCAGGCATCGATCCCTGTCAGCAGAAGCCAAGGCAGAAGGGCGAGCGCCAGCAGGACGCCGAAGCGCACACGGACGCTCTGCCACCAGCGCGTTTCCAGGGCGGGAACGGCATGCGGCGCGGAGTCCGAGTCTGGGGTTGGAAGGTCCGAAGACGGCCGGGAATCGGCATGGACGTCTTTGGGGTACGCGGTCACCTGACCCGACTACCCATGGCCCTGAAAATTATCCAGAGATAATATATGCGCGGAGGCCATTCTGCGTCGTTTCGCCCGCGACCCGACCGCTAGACCTTTCCGGCCAGCGTGTCGGCTTCGGTGAGGATTGTGCTCATGGCGTCGAGCGCGCGGACCTTGTCCGGTTCATTGTCGAACCGGCCAGACTGCATGATCGTTTCCAGCGCCTTGCGGGCACGCGAGACGCGGCTCTTGATCGTGCCGACGGCGCACTCGCAGATCTCGGCCGCTTCTTCGTAGGACAGACCAGACGCGCCCACGAGGATCAGCGCCTCGCGCTGGTCGTCCTTGAGCATGTCGAGGCCGCGCCGCAGTTCGTTCAGGTGAACGCTCTGCTCCGGGTCGGTGTTGGCGATGATGGTCTGCTCCGCCACTTCCGGCTCCAGCGAGGTCGCCCGCCAGGAGCGGCGCTTGATGGAATAGAACTGGTTGCGCAGGATGGTGAAGGTCCACGCCTTGAGGTTGGACCCGGGCTTGAACTTGTCGCGCGCATTCCAGGCCTTCAGCAGCGCGTCCTGCGCGACATCGTCGGCCAGGGTGGCGTTGCCGCAGAGCGAACGCGAAAAGGCGCGAAGGTGCGGGATCAGGGCGGTGAGGTCGTCGCGGAACTGGTCTTCGTCCAGGACGAGGACCTCCTCCTCGGCCGGGGCTTCGATGACGTCCTTGCTCACTTCGCACCGCCTTTCGACGTGCCGGATTTTGCGGCATCGTCGGCTTTCTTCAGGAGGTTCAGGAAGTCGTCGGGCACGTCTTCGTTCAGGACCTCGTCGTAGAGACTGCGCAGCGAGGTGCCGATCTTGTCGGGCAAGGCTTCGCTGTCGAACCGGCTTTCGCCAGATTTCTTTTCCGGTGCGTCGGAGCTTGGTTTCGCGGTATCGCTCATTGGTGGGCCGTCGTGCCTTTCCCCTGTTTTCGTCCGTTCCTTACGCGCGGGAACCAAATGGGTTCCAAGAAGTTTAATCGTCTTGAAGTGCAGGGTTTGGCCTGCAACGGCTTATCCGGAATCGGCCGGTGGGCCACAACCAAGGGGACTTAATCCGTGAGTCTAGTCGATACATACGCACCCTACCTGCCCTATCTGCGGCGCTTTTCGCGCGCGCTGACGGGATCGCAAGCCGATGGCGACCGCTATGTGCGCACGGCGCTGGAAGCGCTGGTGGCGGGCGACGCCGCCATCGACGATACGCTCGCCCCGCGCACGGCGCTCTACCGCATGTTCCTCGGCATTTGGAACAGCTCCGGCGCGCAGCTCGAAGACCCGGCCGACGGTTCCGACACGCCGTCCGAGCGCATCCGCCGCCTAACGCCCGTGTCGCGGCAAGCGTTCCTGCTGTCCGCGCTGGAAGGCCTGTCCGTCGAGGAGATCGGCGGCGTCATGGGCATGAGCGAGGGCGAGGCCCGCGACCTGCTGACCCAGGCCGAAGCCGACATCGAAAAAGAGCTGCGCACCAATGTGCTGATCATCGAGGACGAACCGATCATCGCCGCCGACATCGAGGAGCTTGTCTCCGATCTCGGCCACACGGTCGACGGCGTGGCCGCGACCCGCACGGACGCGGTGAAGATGGCCGCCGACAAGAAGCCGGGCATCGTGCTGGCGGACGTGCAGCTGGCGGACGGGTCGTCCGGCATCGACGCGGTGGACGACATCCTCGGCGAATACGACGTGCCGGTGATCTTCATCACGGCCTTCCCGGAGCGCCTGCTGACGGGCGACAAGCCGGAGCCAGCCTACCTGATCTCCAAACCGTTCAAGCCGTCCAACGTGAAAGCCGCCATCAGCCAGGCGCTGTTCTTCCACGACGCGTAAGGCAGACGACAACAAACGAAAAAGCCGCCCGGAACGAGGCGGCTTTTTTATTGGGCGGTTTTCCTTGAGCGGGCTTTATTGCGCGGCGATGGAGACCGGATTGGGCTGCAGCAGCGCCGTGTCGTATTCGGCGAGGTCCATCAGCGCGTCGCGGTCGAGGATCTCGATCCCCCGGCGGCTAGTGTGGACCAGGCCGCTGGCCTTCATCGACGTCAGGGAGCGCGAAATGTGCACGACCGACAGGCCGAGTGCGTCGGCGAGATAGGCTTGCGGCACGGGGAGCGGCACGAAGTCGTCGCGTTCGCCCGTGGAGATGTTCTGGCGGCGGTTCAGCTCTATGATGAAGTTGGCGATGCGTTCGCGCGCGCTCATCCGGCCGATGCGCACGATCTGCTGGCGCAGCACCGTCTCCTCCTGCACCGTCACCCACCAGAAGGCGGAGGCGAGACGCGGATTGTTCTGGATGGCCCGCAGGAATTCCTGCCCGTCATATTGGCGCAGCGTGGTTTCCGTCGCGGCGATGATGGAATGGTCCGAGCGCGCCCCGACCAGCGACATCAGGTCGAAATAATCGCCCGGCAGCTGGAAATTGATGATCTGGCGGCGTCCATCGTCGAGGTAGCGCGCGCGCAGCGACCAGCCTTTTGTGACGATGTAGAGGTTTTCCATCGGCTCATTGAGCGCGACGATGGTCTGGCCCGCTTTGAAAGTGTGGGTCCGGTGTTCGAGAGCGACGAGCGGGGCGAGGTCATCGCGCCCAATGTCGACGTAGTGGTTCATTCGGCGAACGAAATGGTCCAACGCGGTTCCCCCGCTTTCGGTGAAGCAGGACCGCCGACCGGAAGGGAGAGCCTAGCGGTGCGATTCCTGCGGATCGACCTTCAGGATGGCAGCGCGGCCATTGATATACAAGGTGGTTATCTCCTCCTCGACGGGTTCATTCGCCACGTCGATATCCACGGGCGTGTCCAGGACATCGGCGGCCGCCTCGACATAGTCGTCCAGTTCCGCCGTGCGGTGTTGCATCTGGGCGATCTCGTCCGGTCCGGCCTCTTCGGGCAGCAGCGGCACGATCGTCACCTCGACCTCTCCGCACCCTTCCGCGGCCTCCAGCCCTTCGGCGATGAATTCCGCGCTGTGCGTGGTGACGAGGCCTTCGCGGAAGAAGACGGGTAGCTCTCCTTCATCGCAATGGGAGAGCGCATCGATGTTCGGGTCGGTCACCAGCTCGGCATAGCTCGTCTCTTCGACATACACCGCGTCCTGCGAAACCGCCTCCGCCGTGTCCGCCCTCGACGTCATCCACGGAATTATGGCGATGGGCAGAATGGCGGCGGTACAGAAAAGCAGTCTCAGCATGGGGTGTCCTCGTTCCCCTATCCAATGCCGGATCGGCGATGTCGGTTCCGCGCTTGCTGCAAGAAAGGTTAACGCGCCCGATTATCGTTGAATCGGAACCCCCACCCCGGCCTGCCGTTACGCTCACGACACTAAATCTACCGACAAGATGGAGAGACCGATGG
>CAYULR010000030.1:0-7531 GCA_964445685.1 uncultured Algimonas sp. | reverse complement strand
GCACGAAAGTCGAATGGGAGTGGGGCAGCGGCTCCGCGACGGGCGAGATCACGGAAAAATTCACCGACGACGTCACCCGCACCATCAAGGGCAACGAGGTCACCCGCAACGCGAGCTCCGACGAGCCCGCCTACATGATCGAACAGGAGGACGGCGACCGCGTGCTGAAGTCCCACTCCGAAGTCATCAAGGCGTAGGGCAAGATCATGCAAGACGCGCAGGGGCAAGAGACACAAACGCAGACGGAGACGACCCAAGGCGGGCTGACGGAGTTCGATCCGGAAGGCGCGCTCGACCGGGTGAACAGCTGGGTGGAGGGGCTGATCTCCATGCTGCCTAACCTGTTGCTGGCCTCGGTCATCATACTGATCTTCTGGTTCCTGTCGGGCTTCGCCAAGCGACAGGCCATCAAGAGGTTCCGCAACCACGAGCGGGCGGGCCTGGGCAAGGCCATCGGGCGGTTGCTGAAGATCGCGGTCCTGGTCGTGGGCATCGCCGTGGCGCTGGCCGTCGTCGCGCCGTCCGTGAAGCTGAGCACGCTGATCGGCTCTCTCGGCGTCGGCTCGGTCGCCATCGGGTTCGCCTTCAAGGACATTCTGCAGAACTGGCTGGCCGGGATGCTGATCCTGCTGCGCCAGCCCTTCAAGCTGGGCGACCAGATCGAGGCGGCCGGGTTCGAGGGGACGGTCGAGGACATCCAGACCCGTGCCACCATCGTGCGCACCTATAATGGCGAGCACGCCATCATCCCCAATTCCAAGCTCTACACGGAAAGCGTGCTGGTGAAGACCAAGACGTCGCTGAGCCGGGGCGAATACACGATCGGCGTCTCCTACGATGCCGACATCGACCAGGTACTGGATCTGATCAAGCAGGAGCTGTCCAAGGTCGAAGGCATCACCGCCGACCCCGCCCCCGAAGCCCATACGTGGGAGCTGGGCGACAGCAGCGTGAACATCCTCGCGCGCTGGTGGACCAAGGCAGAGAAAGCCGAGCAGGTCCGCATCCGCGGTCTCGCCGTGCGCGCCGTGAAGCTGGCGCTAGACAAGGCCGGGATCGACATCCCCTACCCGCACCTCGTCAGCGTTCCGGCTCCCAAGCCCGACGGCGAGAAGTCCGGCTAGCGCCGTGACGCAGGGGTCTGCATCGTGAGAGCCTGGATCATCCAGTCCCTGCTGCGCCTGCGGGCCAGCTACTATTTCCTTCCGGCCCTGATGGGGCTGGCGGCCATCGGGCTGGGCGTGCTGACGGTCTTCATCGACCTCCGCCACCAAGCGGAGATCCGCAGCCTCCTCGGCTGGTTCATGAGCTCCACCGTGCCGAGCGCGCGGGCCATCCTGACCACAATCGCCGGGTCGATGATCAGCGTCGCCGCCGTGACCTTTTCCCTGACCATGGTCGCCGTGACCACGGCGGCGGGGCAGTACGGGCCGCGCCTGATCGGCAACTTCATGCGCGACCGCGCCAACCAGGTCACGCTCGGCATGTTCATCTCGACCTTCCTCTACTGCATCGTCGTGCTGCGTGCCGTGATGGGCGACGTCACCATAGAGGACGAAACGATCGTGGGCCTGACGCCCAGCCTGTCGGTCCTGGTCGCACTGATCCTGACCCTCGTCAGCGTCGGCGTGCTGATCTTCTTCATCCACCACATACCCGAAACGCTGAATGTCGGCACGATGACCGGCAAGGTCGCGGACGGGGCCATCCGCCAGATCAAGGCCGGACGCTTCCCCGCCGGTCAGGGGCTGGAGACGGCCAATTGCGACCCGCGCGTGGACCCGTTCGATGCGAGCCTGACCCAGACCATCCGCAGCCCGGAATCCGGCTACGTCCAGGCGATCTCGCTCAAGGGCCTTCTGGAATGGGCGCAGGAGGAAGGCTGGCGCGTGCGGATGCTGAAAGTGCCGGGTGACTTCGTCATGCGCGGCGACCCGGCCATAGAGTTGATCGCCGACGACCTGACCGCCCCGTTCGACGCGGACGATTTCCGCGACCGCATCGCGGCGCGCCTCTGGTCGTTCGTGGCGGCGGGCCGCGAACGCACCGTGCACCAGAACTTGCTATTCTTGGCCGACGAGCTGGTGGAGATCGCCGCGCGAGCGCTCTCGCCGGGCGTGAACGATCCGTTCACCGCCATCAACTGCCTGCACTGGTTCGGCCATGTCAGCCTGGCCATGATCGAGGCGGACCCGGTCGGCGACTGCGTGATGGACGATACAGGCACGGCCCGCATCTGGGCGCCGTCCATCAGCTTCGAACGGCTGTGCGACACGCTGTTCGGACAATCCCGCCAGTATGTCTGCGAGGACGAGAACGCCTCGCGCGAGGCCTTGGGCGTTCTCTACACGCTCAAGCAGCGGGCGACCCAGGCCCAGCAGACGGTGCTGGACGGACATATTGCGGATCTGAAGGTGGCGATTGCACAGTCGGGTCTGGGCGATGCGCAGAAGGCGCGCCTGCGCGACGGACCGCCCTTCCGGTACTAGGAGAGCGCCCGTCCGCGCCGCGCCGCGTCGTCAGGCGATGCGGTTGGCTTCGCGGGTGACGCGTTCGGGCTGGAACGGTTTGTTGATGACTTCGGGCGTGTCGTGGTTCGTGCAGTCCACATCCGCCAACACGGTCGCGCGGGTCTGGCCGGAGATGAAGAAGAACGGCACGCCCATTTCCTGCAGCGCCTCGGCTACGGGAATAGAGGTTTCTTCGCCCAAGTTGAAGTCCAGCAGCGCAAGATCGGGCGCACGCTGCGCAATGCAGTCGAGCGCGTCGTCCACGCGACTGGCCAAGCAGATCACGTCGAAGCCGGCCTCTTCCATCACGCTCTCCAAATCGAGCGCGATGAAGGCATCGTCTTCGAGGATCAAAACTGTACGGCGATTTCGTCCCTCTTGGGTCATGGTTTCATTGGCCTTCCGCATACAAAACGCGGGCTCGAAAGCCTTCGTTCCGAATCCTTGCGGAATCGGGGGAACAAAGCGCAGGGATTTAACGTAAGTTGGCTTGGGCTTGGTTTCAGGGCCCTTGCAGGAGACGATCATGGCTTTTCTTAAGCGCGCCTTAACCCTATCCGCACTGCCCGTCGCGGCGCTGAGCCTGGCCGCGTGCGGCGGCGGTGGCATGGACGTGGCCGAAATTAACAATGACTGGACTGGCAACGAGATCAAGATCGAGGCGTTGGCCGACGAGAAAGTGTCCGGCGTGACCTGTCACATGGCGCATTTCGACCGCGGCGTGATCGACCGGCTGCGCAAGGGCGACTGGTTCGAAAACCCGTCCAATGGCTCCATCGACTGCGCGGTGACCGGCCCCATTGTGATCGGCGACATCGAGACCCGCCGCAAGGGCGAGGAGGTCTTCCGCCAGAGCCAGAGCATTATCTTCAAGAAACTGACCGTGCGCCGCATCTACGACCGCGAGAATGACAGCCTCGTTTATCTGGTCTATTCGCGGCGCATCGTGGACGGCTCCGCCAAGATGAGCATCGCCTCAGTCGGCCTCTACGGCCAGGACGTGACCTGGACGGAGGGGCGGCCCGACTGATCCAGGTCGGCTCTGACATGACCGCAACAAAAAACCCGCCTCGGAGGCGGGTTTTCTTTTGATTGTCTGTCCTGGGACTAGCGCGTCAGGCGCTTGTCCGTGCCGTTCACTTCGGCTTCCAGGTACTGCTTTACGGCAAAGGAAAGCGCAGTGGCGACGACGGTGCGGAGGATGAAACGGATCATATCGGGACCTTTCGGTTGAGGGCGTATAGAGTGGATGTCTTGCTCCTAGGAAACGGGCAGCCCCGCCGCTTGTTCCGAAACGCTATGGCGCCAGGAAGGCGACTAGCCGCTTTTCGTTCGCCTCCAGCCCGTTGGGCGCGCGCCTGAGATCCACCGCGTCCAGCTGGTCGGCCCGCGCGTCCGGGTCCATCTCCGCCAGCGCGATCACGTCCGGGTGGATGTAGCTGTTGCGCGCAATGGAGGGCGTGTTGTGCAGCCGCTCGGCCGCTGCCTGGCTCATCGCCTTGATGGTCAACTCGCTGCTGCCCGCCTCCGCGGCCGCGTCGAGCGCGACCAGCGTGCCGTGCCACGTCCGGAAGGTCTTGGCCGTCATGCCGTCTTCTTCCGTTGCGGCCGAGATATACCGGTTCACGTCGTCGGAATGGACGGCGCGTACCTCCCCGTCCTCGTCCTCGCAGGTGAACAGGGCGCGTCCCGGCAGGTCGCAGATCGTCTCCAGCACGCGCGCGAGCGTGCGGTCCTTGACCTGCTTGCGCACGCGCCGCCCGCCCTTGGCCGTGTAGGACAGCTTGAGCGTCGCCCCGTCCAGCTTCAGGTGGCGCGACAGAAGGGTGGATGCGCCGTAAGTCTTGTTGTCCCGGGCGTAGCGGTCCGACCCCACGCGCAACGCGGCATCGTCGATGAGACGGACGAGCGCGGCCGTGACATGGTCCCGGTCCGGCCGGTTGCGGCGCAGGTCGCGCGCCACCCGGTCGCGCAGGCGTGGCAAGGCACGCCCGAAAGCTTCCAGCCGGTCGAACTTGGCCCGGTCGCGATAGGCCCGCCAGTCGGGATGATACCGGTATTGCCGCCGCCCGCGCGCATCCGTGCCTGCGGCCTGCAGGTGGCCGTGCGCGTCGCGGCAGATCCAGACGTCCTCGTAGGCGGGCGGAAGGCCGAGCGCGTGAATGCGCTCCAGCGCCTTTTCGTCTTCCAGCGTCTTTCCAGACACATCCAGATATTGGAAGCCCTTGCCCCGGCGGCGGCGTCCGAAGCCCGGTTCGTCCTGGGAGGAATAGCGCAGGAAGCGCGGCATGTCGGACATGGCTGGACCCTCCTGTCGCCCGCGCCCGGAACGAATACCGCGCGCATCACGTCTTTATAAAGGCGTGTGCGCGGGGCGAGGTTCCGCGCGCCCGAAAATGTGATGAAAATCACCTTGCAAGACCGCAATTATTTAATCCCGGCAATTGTTTCTGGGAACGGGAGACGGGGTTCGGAGTTGTTTGAGGGCAAGGCAATCACGCCTCACGAAAGGAGAACGACAATGAGTATTATTGGTATCCTTTGGGCCATTTTCACAATTTGGGGACTGTTCAACGTACTGACGTCCTCCGCGGACATCGTGCCTAAAGTCCTCTGGTCGTTGGCCATGCTGATCTTCAGCGTATTTGGCGTCATCGCCTGGTACTTTTTCGGCCCGCGCAGCGCAGCTGCATAGACCGCACCCCGACCCACTCCACTCCCCACACCCCCGTTAGAAAGGACTTCGATCATGACTGATTATGATAACAAGACCACCATCCGCACCGACGAGAACATCAAGGTGTATCACCGCGAAGACGACGATAACGGCAAAGGCGCAGCCGGCTGGATCATCGGCGGCCTGGCCCTTCTGGCCCTCGGCGCAGCCGCGATCTACCTGACGGATGTCGACCTGACGCAGACGGCCGAGCTTCCGGAAGTGAGCGTTGAAGGCGGCCAGATGCCCGCCGTTGACGTCGACGTTGCCGATGTCGATTTCGGCACCGAAGAAGTGACCGTCGAAGTTCCGACGATGGACATCGACCTGCCCGAAGAAGAGCGCGAAACAGACGATCTGGCTGACGACATCGACGTCGATGCCGATCTGGATGTCCGCATCGAGAACGAGCCGGTTGGCGAAGACTACTAAGTCGCCACACTACGACTGAAAAAACCCGTCACCGTTCTGGTGGCGGGTTTTTTTGTGACCAGTATTTCGAATTAGATATCGACGATACCGGCGTCCGCCCGTTCGCGGGCCCAGCGCTCTTCCGTGATGCGCCGCAGCAGGGCCGCGTTGCGCAAGTTCCCCCGCCAGCCAATATCGAACAGATCCCCGATCAGCGGCACCAGCCCGATCAACCAGTCCAGGAAGATGTTCGTGCCCATGCGCGCGAAGTGGCGCTTCCTGGCCTTCAACCCGATCCCGTGGCTGGCGATGTAGCCCGCCACGCCCAGGCTGGCCGTGTCGCCCACGGCCGGGATCAGGCCCACAATCGTGTCCAGCCCGACTGGTATGTTCGTACCCGGAATGTTGAAGGCCGCATCCATCGTCTTGGCGAGCGATTCGACGCGTTCGAGCTGCGCCGCCTCCGCCGCGTGGCGCGCCAGCAGCGCATCCTCTTCCAGCACGGGCGTGACGGGCGTTTGGTTTGTGCGGGTCATGGGACGCTCTTGTGCGGAGATTGAAGCGGGAAATGGAGGCCGTCTCCGGCCATAAAAAAACGGGCCCGCGAGAGCGGACCCGTCTTGAAGCCTGTCATGCGGCGGAGCGGCTAGCGCTCATCCGTGACGATCTTGTTCGTGAACGTCATGCCGCGGTGCGTGATCTGGTACGTGTCAACCGTCTCCACCATCAGCGTCGTGTCCAGAAGGTCTTCGGACGGAACGACGTGGTTGATGTAGATATCGCCCTCATTGTCCTGAACGACGTAGGCGTCGGTCGTCTGCTCGGCAAGCGCGCCAAGAACGGCGGTCTGTTGCGGGTTGTCCTGGACCTGGAACAGGGTCAGCTGGCCCACGCGGCCATCCGCGTCGATGGTGCGCACGACCGTGTGTGTCTGCTCGGCCGCTTTGGCGTCCTTGGCGGTCATTGTCTTGTCCGTCGGTCCGGCATGGGCGGCGCCTGCCATCATCAGGGCGGTCGAGAAACCGAGGGCGGCTTTCAAAGTGGTTTTCATGTAGGTCTCCTGCTTCAATGCGAATTCTACGGAAAGTAAACGCACATTAACCATATACAGTTCCTGAACGGAAAAACCAGACGCGTGAGTCGAAAGTCTGGCAGACCCCTGTGAAGCGAATCCACACGCGCGCTGCATCCGCTGAGAACAGTCGGGAACGCTCCGCCCCCGGCAAGAGTTGGTCTGGCAGTCGCCCTGACTGATCCTGAAGAAGTGCCGATTATGGTGAAACGCCTCACATCGATGACCGAAACGGGCCTGCACAGCCTGCCCAGCACGGGCATGTACGAGCCTGTCTCCGACTATTTCCTGGTCGATGAGAGCCTCGACCTGCGCGGCCGCCGCGTCTTCGGCGACGACGGGGAAACCGATGTGACGGTGGACGACATGCTCGTCGATCCGGACTCGCAACGCGTGGCCATCGTGGAACTCTCCGACGGCCGCCGCCTGCCCATCGAACATGTCCGCCTCAAGGGCAGCTATATCAGCCTCGAAACCGGCTAGGGGCGGGCCGGACCCACTGCGACGAAACCGCCGGGGCCTGCCGCGTAACCTTGCATTTGTTCTGTTTTTGTTTCACTTAATCGCGTGACCAAACGCACCCTCATCGACAAGCTCGCCATTCTCGCGGACGCCGCGAAATACGATGCGTCCTGCGCGTCGTCCGGCACGAAGACGCGCTCGTCCCTCGGCCAGGACGGTCTGGGATCGACCGAAGGCATGGGCATCTGCCACGCCTACGCACCGGACGGGCGGTGCATCAGCCTGCTGAAGGTTTTGCTGACCAACTGGTGCATCTTCGACTGCCGCTACTGCGTGAACCGCGTGTCCTCCAATGTGGAG
>CAYULR010000029.1:14741-16204 GCA_964445685.1 uncultured Algimonas sp. | reverse complement strand
GATATCGACGGCACGCCGCGCCAGATCATCTGGGACTACACCTTCACCGTCACCAATAGCGGCAACGTGACCCTGACGGCGCTCGCGCTCACGGACCCCACAGCAACGGTCTCCGGCGGACCGATTGCGAGCCTTGCGCCCGGTGCGTCCGACACGATGACGTTCACGGCCACGCGAACCCTTGTCCAAGCGGATATCGATGCGGGCGAAGCCGTGAACACGGCGACTATCTCAGGCCGCGCACCGGACAATTCGGCTGTGACCGACATATCCGACGATGCCGCTGGTGCAGCACCGGGAGCGGACGATCCGACCCGAACGCCCCTGCCACAAACCAACGCGGTGGAACTGTTGAAGACGGGCACGCTCGACGATGGCGGAGACGGAAGAGCCGATGCAGGCGACGTGGTGCGCTATACCTTCACGGTCCGTAACACAGGCAATACGCGCCTGACGAACATCCGCGTCACGGATCCGAAAGCAACGATGAGCGGTGGCCCGCTGGCTACGCTTGAACCCGGCGCATCGGATACGACGACATTCACGGCGACCTACACGCTGATCCAGACGGATGTGGATGCCGCACAAGTGGAGAATACGGCCACGGTCGCCGCGGAAGGCCCAGGCGCAGTCGCCGTCACGGACATTTCGGACGACGGCAACGGCGCGCAGCCCGGCGCGAACGATCCGACGATCACGCCCCTCACGGCCCCGTCCGGTCTTAGCCTGCTCAAGCGTGGAACGCTGGACGATGGCGGGAATGGTCGCGTCGAGGTCGGAGACCACATCGACTACGTCTTCACGGTCACCAATACGGGCGCGACGACGCTGAGCAATGTGTCGGTCACCGATCCCGGCACGGTTGTGTCCGGCGGGCCGCTGCCCACTCTGGCTCCGGGGGCTTCGGACGCCACGACCTTTACGGGTCGGCGCGTACTGACCCAGACTGACATCGATGCCGGACGGTACCAGAACAGCGCCACGGCCTCGGCCCAGACGCCGGGCGGCGGTTCGGTCAGCGACGTTTCCGACGACCCCAACGCAGCCGGCGCGGGCGGGAACGATCCGACGGTGACGACCTTCGCGGCGGACGCTTCTCTCTCCCTGCTCAAGACCGGAACGCTGAATGATGGCGGGGACGGCCGCGCGGACCCCGGCGACCGGATCGACTACCGGTTCACTGTGACCAATACGGGGTCCGTCACACTGACGAACCTCAGCGTCATCGATCCGCTTGCCAGCGTAAGCGGCGGGCCGCTGGCATCTCTCGCACCCGGCGGCGTCGACAATGCGACCTTCACGGCGACGCGCATCCTGACGCAGACCGACATCGATGCGGGACGGTTCGAGAATAGCGCGACCGTCCAGGGCACGCCGCCTTCCGGACCCGCCGTGACCGACCGCTCAGACGATCCAGCCAATCCAGCCGATGTGGACAGCACGGGTAATGGCAATCCAGACGA
>CAYULR010000029.1:9904-14731 GCA_964445685.1 uncultured Algimonas sp. | reverse complement strand
GTCCGCATCCCTGTCGCTGGAGAAGCGCGCCATTCCCGACTTCGGCCCGGACGGTATCGCCGATGTGGGCGACACGGTCGCCTATAGCTTCGCCATCACCAACACGGGCAATGTCGCCTTGCGAAACGTCCGGATCGACGATCCCAACGTGACCGTTGCGGGCGGACCTTTGGCGAGCCTCGCACCCGGCGCACGCGATGCGACGACCTTCACGGCCAGCTACACGCTGACGCAGGACAATCTCGACGCCGGGAACGTCACGAACACGGCAATCGTTCTGGCGGAGGCTCCGGACGGAACTGCCGTCACGGACACGTCGGACGATCCGGACAGCGCGGTGAACGTCGATCCCGACGGCGACGGAGAGCCCGACGACGCGCCCGTCACGCCTATTCAGGGGCGCGCGTCCCTCGCTCTCGTAAAGACAGGAACTCTGAATTCTGGGCCGGACGGCATCGTGCAGGCAGGCGATACGATCACTTACGCCTTCGCGGTCGAGAATACGGGGTCGGTCACAGTAACGGACATCGTCATCGACGACCCCTTGGTCACGGTCGCGGGCGGTCCCGTCGCAAGCCTGGCTCCCGGAGCGCGCAACACAAGCTCTTTCACCGCAGTCTACACGCTGACCCAGAGCGACATGGATGCGGGCCGTGTGGAGAACACGGCGACGGTAAGCGGGCGCGGGCCCGGCGGCGCGCCGGTGCAGGACGTGTCTGACGACGGTAATGGAACAGTGGCGGGCGAGAACGACCCGACCCTCACAACCCTGCCGCAGGATGCGTCCATGCTTCTTCTGAAAGCCGCCACTCTGGACGATGGCGGGGACGGGTTTGCCGATGTCGGCGACAGCATCTCCTATGCGTTCACGGTTCGGAATACCGGGTCAGTCACGCTGACGGACATTACTGTGGCCGACCCGCTGGTTGCCGTCTCGGGCGGTCCGTTGGCCGCGCTCGTTCCAGGCGCGGAGGACAGCGCGACCTTCACGGCACGCTACGTTCTGACGCAAGGCGACCTCGACGCAGGTCAGGTCCGCAACGTGGCGACGGCAAGCGCGCAGGACCCGAACGGAGCTCCCGTCGGGGCCGTCTCTGACGACCCGGCCAACCCAGCCGATTCCGACCCGGATGGGGACGGAGAGGCGTCCGATCCGACGGTTACGACCCTTCCGCTGAACGGTGCCCCCATTGCGGCCAACGATGCCGTCCGCACCCCCTTCGCCACGCCCGTGACGCTCGACCCGCGCGGAAACGATACGGACCCGGAGGGCGATCCGTTGACGGTTTCACCCATCGCTCCGTTCACAGGGGGAACGGCCGTCATCGAGGTGGACGGAACGGTCACGATCACACCGGACCCTGGTTTCCTGGGCATTCTCACCGTACCCTACTCAGTCTGCGACGACCGGATGAATTGCGACACGGCCGAAATCGCTGTGACGGTCGAAGACCCGATTGCCAACCTGTCCGGCACGGTCTTCCTCGACCGGAATCTGGACGGCGCGCTGGACCCTTCCGAGCCGGGACAGGCCAACTGGACGGTGGAATTGGTCGGCCCGGACGGACGGGTCGTCGCGTCCGTTCCCGCAGGGCCGGACGGCACCTACGCCTTCGCTGACATCGACGTGCGCGCCGCCGCGAATGGTGCGCCTGCCGCCGACTTCTCCGTGCGGGCGCGTCACCCGGATACGGGCGTGGCCTACCGCGTGATCGACGCAGTGCCACTGACGGGGGGCACGAACCTCACAAGCATCGACCTGCCCGTCGATCCCATCGGCGTCGTCTATGACAGCGTGGAGCGCGTCACCGTTCCGGGGTCGCGCCTCGTGGTCCTCGCACCCGATGGCACGGCCCTGCCGACACAGTGTTTTGCGGATGCCAGCCAGCAGTCGCAGACGACGGGTGCTGACGGACAATACTATTTCGACATCCGTCCCGGCGCTGCACCGCAATGCCCGACGGCCCCCACGGCCTACACACTCGCGCTCACGCCGCCGCAGACCTATGTGCAGGGACCGTCCAGCATCATTCCCGTCGCGCCGGACGCGGTGAACCCGCCGCCCGGCACGGGCCCCTTCCCCGTCGTGGCGGATTTCGGCCCCCCGCAGGGCGGAGCGACGACGCACTTCATGTCGCTGGTCGTCGGGGTGAACACGCGCAGCGTGACGCGCAACAACATCCCTGTCGACCCGATGGCGGCGACACGGCTTCCCCTTCAACTGACGAAGCGAGCCGGTGTCGCCAGCGTCTCGCTCGGCGGTGTCGTGCCCTATACGGTCACGCTCTCCAATCCGGACAGCCTGCCCTATGCGGGCGTCAGCCTGCTCGACATCATGCCGACAGGCTTCTCGCTGATCCCCGGAACGCTCGTCCTGGACGGCAACACGGTGACCGCAAACCGGAATACGGCCGGGTTTACCCTCGATAATCTGGTCGTCCCACCGGGCGCGACCCTGACACTCGGCTTCTCCGCCGGTGCGGGGACGGCCGTGCAGATCGGCGACGCCGTCAACCGCGTCGTGGCCCGACTGGGAGCAAACGGTCGCACGCTCTCAGAAGAGGCCGAAGCGACAGTGCGCGTGCTTCCATCGGCGGAGTTCGACTGCGCGGAAGTCATCGGCAAGGTCTTCGACGATCTGAACCGCAACGGTGTTCAGGACGCAGGCGAAGCGGGCCTTCCCGGCGTGCGCGTCGCGACGGTCAACGGCCTGCTGATCAACACGGACGAGAGCGGCCGATACCACCTCGCCTGCGCGGACGTGCCGAACGGTGCGATCGGGTCTAACTTTGTGCTGAAGCTCGACCCGAGGACACTCCCCACCGGCTACCGTATGGTCAGCGAAAACCCCCGCGTCATCCGCCTCACCCGGGGCAAGATGAGCCGCGCCAACTTCGCCGCCAGCCTGCCGCGCATCGTCACACTCGATCTCGAAGACCGCGCTTTCCTGCCCGGGCGTCTGGAGCTCGCCCCGCACAGTGCCGCGCAACTTCCAGCTCTGCTGGAGGCAGTCCGCAAAGGCGAAAGCACGGTTCGACTGAACTACTATGCGCGTGGTGACGAGCGGATCGGTCAAGCCCGCATAGATGCGTTGGCCAGACATCTGGATGCCCTGTGGACAATGCATGGCTGCTGCTTCGAACTGTCCGTCGAGCGCCGGGTCGTCGGGCAAGTGGCTGCCCTGCCTGCCGTACACGCCGGGAGGTTCAGGCCATGATGTCTCCCCGCCTCAGACCGACTGTGCTGGGCGCGACGGCGCTGGGCGGTACGCTGGCTCTCGCGGCGACCGGCCTCGCGCAGGGGCCGGGTTTCTGGCCAATGCTCAGGCCCGCGCCGAGCCTCGTCGCACACGCCCCGGTTCGCCAGATCGTACACCCGGGCAGCTACGCCGCGCCCGTGGTCCATGCCCCGTTCCATCCGTCGCGCCCGCACGTTGTTCCAGAAGGATTCACGGCCAGACCCCACGGCAATCATGTCGACCACCCAGCGACGGCACCCAATCAGGAAGCCGCCTTCCCCGGCGATGGTTATCAGGCCCCCGCCTCCTATTCCGGCTTCAAACTGTCGGTGGGTGGACAGACGCTGGCGGGAGACGGCTTCGAGCGCGAAGCCGCGCAGGTCCGGACGGATGCGGCCCTCCAGAACGCCCGCGTGCAACTGCGCGTGGACGGTCTGGACGTGGAACCCAGGCTCAATATTGGCCTGTCCGGAGACGCCACGCGGGTCCCGCGCGGCCGCCCCGTGGAGTTCCGTGCCTGGTCCAACTACAAACCGTTCTTCACGCGCGGCGAAGTCCGCATCTACACGCAGGGCCGGTCCGGCGCGCCTGCTCTTTCGGGGCAGAACGCGATCGGTTTCCTGGCGGAGCGTGAGCCCGTCGCTGTGTTTCCCGTAGGCCGCGATGGCCGCGCTGTCGCAAACCTGCCGCCCGATCTGCCGTCCGATCTTGTCTACCAGTTACGGGTCTACGATGCGCAGGGCCGGAGCGACGAAACCGTGCTCAAGCCGCTATCCCTGATCGACAGCGACATGCGCCGCCCCGCCCTGCCGTTGGATGCAGGCATTGGCGCCTATGGCCGCGACGCGACGCTGCGGCGCACCATCCCGGTGCGCGGCAGCTCCGTCACCGTGAACGGGACGGACGTACCGCAAGGCTTCGCACCTGTCGTTTTCGGTCAAGGCGTGCCGGTCGACTCCCAAGGCCGTTTCGCCGTGCAGCAGATCCTGCCTTTCGGTCCGGCCGGCGTACGCGTGGATATCCATGGCCCGCATGGACAAGGGCTAAGCCTGACGCGTGATGTGATGATCCGCGAGACAGAGTTGTTCTATGTCGCGCTGGGCGATCTCACAATTGGCTCGCGCGGGGCCGTGGGATTGGCGGACCTCACCGATCCCGGTGAAGACTTCGACGCGGTCGACGTGACGGGTCGCGGGGCATTCTATCTGAAGGGCCGTATCCGGGGCGGCACGTTGATCACGGCTGCGCTGGACACGGGCGAAGCCCCGCTGGACGAGCTCCTGTCTAATCTAGACGACAAGGACCCGCGCCAGCTCCTTCGCCGCCTCGACGCGGATACCTACTATCCGGTCTACGGTGACAACAGCACGCTGCGCGAGGACGCGCCGACACAAGGGCGCTTCTATGTGCGGCTGGAGCGTGACGACAACACGCTGCTCTGGGGGAACTTTGCGACCGCCGTGACGGGCACGGAGATCGCACAGCTCGACCGGGGCCTCTACGGCGCGCTGGGAGACTATAACAGCCAAGGCACGACCCGCTTCGGTGAGCGCCGCACGGAGGCGACCGTCTTCGCCGCCGATCCGGGC
>CAYULR010000029.1:0-9894 GCA_964445685.1 uncultured Algimonas sp. | reverse complement strand
TTCCGCGGCACGGGCGGTTCGCTCTACTTCCTGCAGCGCCAGGATATCAGCGGCGGCTCCGAACGCCTGCGCGTGGAGTTGCGCGACCCCCTTACCGGCTTGGCTGTCAGCACGCGCGACCTCGTTCCGTTCGAAGATTACGATATCGACCCGCTTCAGGGGCGAATCCTGCTGTCTGAGCCCCTGCAAAGCACGCAGGACGATGGGCGGGTGGTGCGCACGGGCGGATTGTCCGGCCTAGAGGCGTTTCTGGTCGCGCGTTACGAATTCACGCCCGGCCTGGGCGATATTGACGGCTATACGGTGGGCGGGCGCGGCACACACTGGCTGACCGACTTCGTGCGCTTCGGCGTGACGGGACAGACGGAGACGACCGCGACCGCTGACCAGCGTGTAGCGGCTGCTGATGTCCTGCTGCGGGCATCCGAGACCACATACATAAAAGGCGAATACGGGGTCTCCGATGGCCCCGGCTTCAACGAAGCACGCTCCACGGACGGTGGCTTCCTGTTCGACGACCTCGCAAGTCCAGGCACGGTTGGCCAGACCGCCGAAGCCTACCGCGTGGAGGCGCAGATCGACACGGCGGACCTGACACGCCGCAAGCAACCCTGGCACGCGCGTCTGCGCGGTCTCTTCGAACGACAGGACGCAGGCTATTCCGGCACGGGGCGCATCGGCTTCGGAGAAGTCGAGCGCGAGGAGATCGGTCTGGAGGCGGGAATCCGCGACGTGACACAGCTGAGCGCGCGGTATGCCGCGCTCCGGTCGCGCCTGCGGGGTCGCAGCCGCGAGTTCACCGCAGATGTCGTCCAGACTGTTCGGCGCGGCGTCGCCGTCGCCGTGGGCCTGCGCCATAGCGATCAGGACCCCACGGCAATCCCGAGCCTGTCACCCAACGCGCCCCGCGGCACGGGCGCCCGCACGGACGGCACGGTCGAGCTGCGACTTGCGCCGACGCGTGATTTGGAAGCGCGCTTCTTCTACCAGGATACGCTCGACCGCGATCCCGGACGCTTCGCCTTCTCGCGCTACGGACTGCGCGGCAGCTCGCGCATCGGCGAACGCATGCGCCTGTCGGGGGAGATCTCGGACGGGGACGGCGGCATCGGCGCGTCCGCCCGCCTGTCCGTGCAGCGCGGCGAGGGTTCGGAGTACTATGTCGGCTATGCACTGGCGGCGGACAGCCAGGACGATCTGTCGACCACGCGACGCGAGGCCTCCGCCACTTACGGCACCATCACGGCCGGGATGCGCCAGCGCTTCTCTGACAGCCTCTCCGTCTATGGCGAGGAACAGATTTCGCTCGGTCGCCGCAGCCGCGATCTGACCCATGCCTATGGCCTCGATTTCAAACCGTGGGAGCGTTGGGCGTTCGGAGCCGGCATGGAAATCGGCACAATCGAAGACGACCTTCTGGGCGACTTCGAACGGCAGGCTGTCTCCCTCTCGGTGGGGCGCACGGGCGAAGTCTGGCGTTTCTCCTCAAAGGCGGAAGCCCGGTTCGAAGAGGGCGTTCTCAATGGCCGCGACCGCGACCGCACGACCTACCTGATCCGCAACGTCATCGCTCTGGATGCGGGACGCGACGTGGAGGTTCTTGCGCGCCTCAATGCCGCCTGGTCGGAGTCCGACCAGTCATCCGTGCTGGACGCGGATTTTCTCGAAGGTGTGTTCGCCTTTGCCTACCGCCCCGTCCATCACGACCGGTTGAACGTTCTGGCCAAGTACACGCTGTTCGAAAACCTCGCGCCAGCCGCACAGGAAGACGCCAACCAGATCCGTTTCACAGCACGTCAACGCAGCCATATCGCCTCCATCGACGGCATATACGACCTCACGCCACGTCTTTCCGTCGGGGCGAAGGCCGCCTTCCGGACCGGCGAAGTGGAGGTGCAACGCGGTACGGGCGTTTTCCTCGACAGCGATGCGTGGCTCGGCGTTTTCCGCGCCGACTACCACGTCATAGGGCGCTGGGACGTATTCGCGGAAGGCCGCGTCCTGTCCGCATCTCTGACGGATGACACCCGCACAGGTGCCGTGGTCGGCATCCACCGCCACCTCAACGACCGCTTCAAGGTTGGCGCGGGCTACAGCTTCGCCAGCTTTTCGGACGACCTGACCGACTTCAACAATGACGCGAACGGCTGGTTCGTAAACATTGTCGGAAAGCTCTGAGGTCGTTCTCGCACGTTTCCGTTCACCCCCGTTTGTTCGGGCTATCGCTTGCTATTAATTGTATGGTGGCAACCTAATAACTGGACATTCTTTGCTGCAGAGACCCTTTCAAGCGTCAGGCGAGCGCACTGTTTGCATGTGGCTCATTGACTAAGGTGGCCGTCGCTATGATGAGACGACTGGCATTTTGAGCGGTGGGTCGCTGACGGGACCTTCCCGACGGCATCCAGACTGGTGCCTCAGTCATCCCGCACACATGCATCGGCAAAGTCAGTCTCCGTTGGACGCCCCTGTTGCATTCATGGAATTGGCCGGCGTAATTTAGCCTCTAACCTCTATGATGCCCCCTCGGGGTGCCACACCCCTGCAACGCCTTTAAGTCGAGCATCGTTTTCGCTCAACCTCTGCCGGAAGCAGCCAGCATCTTAGGCAAAGATGAATCACTGCCGTCATCCTTCTCATCTGGAAACGGGCGATAGGGCGTACGGTGCAGAAGAGGCCCCCAATCATCCTTCTTCAGTTCGCTCTCGAGTCTCGACTTGCTCATTAAAAGGGAAGGTCTCCCCCAACCGGCATACGGTGGAAGCCTACGTTCTGGGTCCACCAACATTGGAAAAAACTGATCGTGCAAGTTTTTAACAAAGGGGTCGGAGACCTCTAGCAGAGAGCTTTTGCTGTAGCCAAGTTCGTCCATAAGTGTTTGTTCCGGGGCCTTCTCAACCAAAGAAAGGAACCTATTTGACGCTGTGACTAGCTTCTTCGAAACCTCGACAGTCAAGAACATAGCCGTGTCACCCGCAAAGTCCGCCCGCGTCAGCTCTGCCAACCCGGCTCCATAAAGCATCACAGCCACATCCAAGGGCAACGTTCCAAATTTGTCGAAGGCGTTCACGTGACCAGCCAGCGCAACCATCTCTTCACCAATTGGGAAGAAGTTGTCCGGCTCAATCCGGTGGTAGGCTTTCTTGAGACGAAGCGCATCGGGCTTCGAGAGGTAGTCTGTCAGTATTTTCAATTTCCGGCCTCCAGGCTGTGGTACCTGGTGACCGGGGAGTTGAAAAACTGCGATAAGACAGCCGCCATGGCCTTTAGGTGCTCCCGAGGAAGCTCCCTGGACATACGCCAAAGCCTCCCCGACCAAAGGTCAAAGGAGCACCATCACGGCTGGTGCCAGCCGCTTATCGCGAGGTTTTCAAGCCTCGGTCACCAAGAGTGACCAACAAGGAGTAGCATGCAGATGAGAGCCCCGAAAGTAGTAAGAATTACGGGCTCTGACTAAGCTGCCGTCTCCGCCCAATTCCCTCAAGTGCTTCCGGAAAATGTTGCGGTTTATGCTTGGGAAGCGGGGACGCGGGTTGGCGCGGCCAGTTGGGTTGTAGTGGCAACCCTCCCCCGCCTTTTATGTCGGAAGGCCAAAGCTCGGACCTTCTGCTGGAAACAAGGAGGACAGTCACTGTTCCTATTTTTAACCCTTCACCACCACTACCACCCCCTAAAAGAGTTTAGGGGGTGGTAGTAGAGATTTCAGGCTAGGGCCGCACTGTCACTTCGGCACATCGCTCTCAAGATCAGAAAAGCCCTGAGCACTGGTGGAAACCCAAACGGGACGGCTGCCGCGCGAGGATGTTTTGTCAGGGGCGGACCTCTTCTCGATGAGCCCTTCTTCGGAGAGGGTCTCAATCCATTTGTTGGCGATAGCCTTACCTTCTACGGTTCCGCTGTCCTCGCCAAGGGCTTTGCAGATACGATGGCCGACCCAGTGTCCGGACTGACAACTGAAATGGTTCGGCGCATCCTCTGCAAAGACTTCGAGCACTGCCGCCCGTTGGCCAGGGTCGAACACGGTCACTCGCTGCTGGGGTGGCAACCAGCCAACCGGCACGCCAACGCTGTCCCCCTGACCAAGCTGCACGCTCTCTAGACGAAACCAAGCAGTATGGCCGCCAGGGCTGTTATTGCCCTTGAGCGAGACTATACGCTTGTGGGCCCGGTAGTCCGCACCAACCCCAAATTTTTTTGCCTGTGCCTCGGTCAAAGTCGATACACCACGCGCCGCCCGCAATCCGTCAACAAAGGCGGACGCTCCGCGCGCGCTATCTTGACTGAGCGCCCGGTCACCCTGCTTTGTAGTATGGTGCACCACGTGGATTGCACACGATGTATCGTTTGCAACCTGTGCCAACACCTTGATCGCCGCGTTGATCGCGTTGTTATCGTTCTCGGGAACGTCGTGGACGGACACGAAGGGGTCGACGTAGAGGATGTCTAGCCTGTTGGAGCTGATAGCATCCTTCAGGGTATCAACGTCCTCGCACCGTGTCACAGTTCCATCTTGCAACTTGACGACCTTGAGGCCGGCCCCATCCTCAAGGCGGAACAGTCGAACACCGAGCGCGCTATCATCCACACCGTAATGGTCGATGATAGCCCGCGCGCGTCGGTCTTGTTCGTCGCCTGTATCCTCCAGGTTGACGTAGCCAACCTTTAGACCGCTCTTTTGGGGAACACCCAAGAGACCAATACCTTCTCCATGGTCGACGTTATGCGCTTGTCCGTCACAAGCCAGTGAGATAGCTTCCGCCAAGGTCAGGATACTTTTGCCAGTGCCGCCTGGCGCGATCGTGCTGGACACAACACTGCGCTCGATCCACTCGCCGACAAGCCACTCACGAGGTGGGATCTGGGAAGCCTGTGGAACGTCCCACGGCCGTAGGCAGCAAGGTCTGCGCGAGTGTTGATCAGAGGCGTATTGACCGCCCCTCCATAGCTTGTAGAATGTTGCGAAAGTGACAGGACGACGTCGCGGGTTCTGACCAAAGCCAGCCCACTTTCTCTTGCACTCGCCTTCTTCGAACAAGACGCTGTTAGCCGACCAGTCGGTCCAAAGACTAAGTCCAAACTCCGAGCCATCGTACTGGTGGTGGAGTGCCATGCCCATCTTTATCCAATCCTCTCTCGGCTCTGCGAGGTGGACGAGCGCAGCGAGAACTTCCTCAACTTGGGCGTCAGTTATGTCCATTCGCGGAGAGCAGGCTGCTAGTGCACTGGATGCAAGCCCAGTCGTATTCTGGCCGGTGCGCTCAGCGGTGATTGCCTCCCAGAGTGGCGGACGTATCGTCTCGAAAGCTTCGATGATCTCCGTCACACCATCTGCAGAAAGGACAGGCAATTCACCGAGTGGCGTCTCCGCGAGTCCGGGACCAACCCAGCGGTAAGGCTCGCCCCTGTCTGGGTGAATGCCATAGGCAACGAACTGTTGGCCCTTGGCAAGTACCTCGACCTGGTGGAGAAGTCCTGTCTCAGGATCGCGGTAGCGATTAGAAGAGCGCTTTCTCATTGAGCCGTCGCCACGAAAGACCAGCAAGGTTTTGGGAGCGTTACCGATGCGCTGGGGCGCTCGTCCAAAGCGGTCCGTGATGAATTGCACCACTCCGTTGACGACAGTCTCATCAAGAATGTCGAGGTCAACTGCTACGACATCGCCCAAGACCACGCCGACAGACCCCGAGTGTCCCTGATCTATGAAGCCGCGGACGACTTCAGCATTGGGCTCGGTGAAAGCTGTCCAACCGCTTACGGCTGGCGCCTTGGAGTTGGGCCGAATTGGGATGACCGCGTAGCCCTGCTCAGCGAGCGCAACGCCGTGTGAGATGATGCCGAACATCAGTTGCGCACCTGGAGAGAGGGCTGGCAAGCCTGAACCGTGGGTTCACCATTAATGAGGCGGCTCAACTCATCGACGGAAACCATGGTGCGGTGGCCCACTTTGGAGAAGCGAATTTCGCCTCGGTGATACATCCGGTAAAGTGTGGAGGTTGAAACTCCGAGCCGGTCTCGGGCGATTGAGACTGGCACGGCCTGGGGCAGTTGGGACATTGAACGTCTCCTAATCAAGGAAAACGCCTGGGAAGGCGTGATCTCGCACGCTGCGAGGTCACACAGAACGAAACATAGCTTTTTCTCATATCAAACCCTAATATTCGGGGCACTCAAGATGAGATTTCGTCAATTTCTCAAGAATCTTTTGAGGATTTATCTGAGATTCAGAATTTTCTTGGCTGTCGCGACATCATTTTCGAGTGTCCGGTAGTGCGACCCAGGCCCAAGCCGCAGCTTTTCGATCACCCATCGCGCTCCATCTGATTCGCGATTAGCTTCGACATATTTGACCACCCCCTCGTGGAGAGCGCGGGAGGACAGGATATGTCGCTTTGTCAGAGGACGGCTCATCTCATGTTGCCTCCACGCCCCCATAACCTCTTCGTAGAACTCAAAGCGCAGAAGTGGCAGCCCCAATTTCCCTTCGTCCTCTTCGTCGTCTCCTTCGAGGATACCGACTTTAGTAGCATGTATCCTAAGCAGACTTAGCGTTTGGATTAGCGCGAGCCTCTTCCAGTCGATCTCGTCGATGCCCGTTGCTTCCATACGTGAAGTGGTCAGACCGTACTGAAGGAGGTTATCCCTAAATGGAGGTGTTGTGAGAAAGCTTAGTGGATCTTGACTCCCTTCAACCTCTACGGTCGCAACCTGATATACGGCTTCGCCAAGGTAACGCGGCAAGGTGCCAGGAGGCAAATCGGCCCGCGCCTCCGCCTCAAGCTTCATCGTTTTTGCGAGGCGGTCTGCTTGGTCGACCCACTCACGATCCCGCCGAGAGACATTTTCGCCACTCAACCAGTTGATCCAAGAGCTGCGGGCTCGATGTGTTAGGTAAGTTGGAAGAAACTGTGCAAGCCAAGCCTGCTTGCGAGCCTTCGTTTCAGCACGATTATCGGACATTTCTGATGCCTTCTTGCGAATACATGATCCGATGCTAGGCATTCAAGCCAGCTCGGCGCTCGCTCCTCCCCATATGTTGCAGCCAGACGGGGTGGAAGCGCTATTCCGACCCACGAGTCGCGAAATCACCCCAAGCTTCCATCACCGGTCTCCGCTTTTCAAGTTCCGAGCCTCTTGCGTAGGCACGGAACGCGGCCGTCCCAACAGCGTGGGAAAGCGCGTGCTCTGCCAAGTCACGTGGGTAAGCCGTTTCAGCCTCCATCCACTCCATGAGCGTAGCTCGGAAGCCATGGACGCTGATGGGGTCGTCATGGTCTTTGCCTCGGAGCCCCATGCGTAGGAGCAGCGATAGCATCGCCCCATCGCTTAAGTGTCCCTCCCGGCCGCCGCTTGCAAACACGAAGGGATCCGAACGCCACTCATGGAGCGGCCCGAGTACCTCCAGCGCTGCCGTCGACAGCGGTACAAGGTGGACCCGCTTAGCCTTCATGCGGTTAGGTGGCACGGTCCAGACCGCGCGATCCATGTCGATCTCGTCCCACCGCGCCCCGCGCGCCTGAGAGGTGCGAGCAGCTGTAAGTATGGTGAAGGCAAGGCAGCGGGCAGATAGAGCCTTAGACTCTCCCAGGATGTCCATGAGACCTGGCACATCGCGGTAGGGCATGGCCCGGTAATGCTTTACCGGTTTGCTGCGCTTCGGCATGACATTTTGAAGCCCGTCTTTCCAGCGAGCCGGATTTGCGCCTTCATATTCCCCCATGGCGATGGCATAGGAAAAGGCGGCCTCAATCCGCGTCTGGAAGCGCCGCCCGCTCTCCGGGGTCTTTTCCATCACAGGTCTGAGCTCCTTCGACACGGCGGGCAAGTCGATCTCTTGGACAGGCTTCGAGTCCCACTTGGCCAGCCGCTTGAACAGGTCCGTCTCCCACTGGCGGATGGTATGGCGGCTGCGGAAAGTCGGCAGGCGTTTTTCATAAGCCCCGCGCGCCGCCTCACCGAACGTCATGCCTTTAGTTGGGTTTAGGATCGGCTCCAAACTTTCACCCGCTGCTCGCGCCGCGCGTAACCGTGCCGCTAGTTCCCGGGCCGCTTTGAGCGTCATGTCGGGAAAAGTGCCAAGCCCACGTTCCACAGGTCGCCCCGCATCCTTGTAGAGGAACACCCACGACTTCGCGCCTGAAGGCTTCACAACAAGATAGAGGTTCCCTCCGTCTGACATGCGCCGCTTAGCCTTGCCAGGCTTCGCCGCCTTAATCTGTGTAACCGTCAGCCGATCGCGTACTGCCATTGCTTGCCTCTTTACAGTCCACCGGCCCTCGTTGGTTAGGACACATCCAATCTGGCCCTACCCTTAGCCCTACCAGACGACTGCTAAGCGGTGAGAACTTGCGGGAATGTATGCGCGCGAGAGCCTCATAAATCAATTACCCTATAGGGACTTACGGACGAAGGTAAAAAGGCGCGAGAAACTACTACGGTGCCTCTTCTGGGCACCATTGGTCTTCCCGACATTTTAGATAGAGCATGCCTTTAGGAAGTCAGGGAAAATTAACTTCCTTAGCTTTCTCTTAACGGCCCTCTCACTTCGCGCCCTACAAAAGGCGCCGTAGGTGATGGCAGCTATAAGCGCCCCAACGACTTGACCAATACCTGCGCTTACGTGGCGACACCTGGCACTATGTGCGTCGCGTGCCTAGGCCGGGACATCCAGGCGCGCGATCCAGTCGTCGAGCTCTTTCACGCCCACCTCGTCGATCGTTTCGGGACGAAGGCGCGCTTCGTTCGTAGAAAACCAGTCCCAGAAGTCGCGTGTCGTGCCGTTGCCCATGGCTGTCCGTCTACCTCATTTCAGGCGCAGACCGCCGAACATGGGGCAAGACAGGACGGAAAGAGCGCATGAAAAAACCGCCGGGCGGGAGCCCGGCGGTCTTGATCGTCATGCAGACCACGCGACCGGGGCCGCGTGGTCGTGCCAGGGTCGCTTAGAAGCGGCGCTGGTAGGCGATGGCGACGGAGTCGAGGTTGGAACCCGTCACTTCGTAGTTCGTGTAGTCGAGGCGGATCGCATCGCGCGGGCTCAGCGCGTATTCCGCACCGGCGCCGTAGGCGAAGCCGTCATCGTTGGCGCTGACAGCCGTCGTCACGCCACCGACCGTCGTGTCGGCAGAGGCTTCCAGAGCGTGGTAGCCACCGCGAGCGTGGACGGACAGGCGCGGACCGATCGGCAGGCGGGCGCGAGCGAAGGCTGCGGCCTGATAGTCGACCTTGTTCTCGGTCGTCGTGCCGGCGACCGTCGTGTCGTCGTCTAGCAGACCGATGGAGCCTTCGGCTTCCACACCCAGCAGGGGCGAGAACTGGTAGCCGAGACGGCCTTGCAGGCCGGCCGTGTTGGAATCGACGTCATAGAGCGTCGCGCCGAGCGAGGCATAGCTGTAGCCTGCCTGACGCAGGGCCGGACGGCCATAACCGCCGCCATAGCCGCCACCATAGTGGACAGCGGAGCCGTAAGGGGCGCTGGAACCGATCGTCGTCGGGGAAGCACCATAGGTCGGGTTGACGCGCGGTGCGTAGTAGGTGCGCTCGTTCACGCCCGTGACCGTGGAACCGCCGCGGTATGCCGTGCCGCCGTAGCTGGCGGAGTAGGACGGTGCGCTGTAGGAGGCGTGTCCGCCGCCGGCGAGGCCACCATAAGGCTGGGACATGGAGCATGCGCCCAGCATAGCCGCAGCCGACGCGACGCCGGCCATCATTGCAAGTTTCGTAGTCTTCATTGGTTCTCTACCCTTTTTACCCGCCCCGATTCCAAACAGCTGGAGCTTCGTGGGACGGCTTTGCAAAGGGCGGGCCAGTTTTGGCCCGAGAGCGAAAAAAGACTCTGAAAAGATTCAGAAAACGGCCGGAAGGCGGCATGCGGGCGTCTCGGGAGCGCCCGGATAC
>CAYULR010000028.1:9007-16310 GCA_964445685.1 uncultured Algimonas sp. | reverse complement strand
GCTGATATCGAAGTCGAAGGCGGCCAGGTCTACAACTGGAACCCGGCGTCGACCTATGTTCGCAACCCCCCCTACTTTGAAGGTATGGGCCTGGAGCCCGACGCCGTCCGCGATGTCGAGGGCGCGAACATCCTCGCGCTCCTCGGCGACTCGATCACGACGGACCACATCTCCCCGGCCGGGTCGATCAAGTTTGACGGACCTGCAGGCCGTTACCTGCAGGAACGCCAGGTCGCCCGCAACGAGTTCAACTCATTCGGCTCTCGCCGCGGCAATCACGAAGTGATGATGCGCGGCACGTTCGCCAATATCCGCCTGAAGAACCTTATGGCTCCCGGCACGGCAGGCGGCGTGACGAAATATGTCCCGACCGGCGAGATCATGTCCATCTTCGACGCAGCCCAACGCTACAAGGCGGACGGCAAGGACCTCGTGGTCTTTGCGGGCTCACTCTACGGCAATGGCAGCTCGCGCGACTGGGCGGCCAAGGGCACGATCCTGCTCGGCGTGCGCGCCGTGATCGCCGAGAGCTTCGAGCGCATCCACCGCTCCAACCTGATCGGCATGGGCGTGCTTCCGCTGGAGTTCATGAACGGCGACGGTTGGCAGAAGCTCGGCCTGACAGGCGACGAGACGGTCTCCATCGGCAATGTCGACGACATCAAGCCGATGGACGAGGTCGAGGTGCACATCACCATGGCTGACGGCTCCACCAAGACGATCACGACCAAGGTCCGGATCGATACGGAAAACGAGCTGGAATACTTCAAGAACGGCGGCATCCTGCACTACGTGCTGCGCAACCTCGCCCGCGAGGAGCGCGAAGCCGCATAGGCGCGCCGCTCTTTCCAAGTCTTTGAAAGCCCCGCTTCGGCGGGGCTTTTTTATTGGCGAAAGACAGGAATTTCCCTCTTAACCCAAGCGATGAAATTTTGATTGAGATTTATTCTCATTGCGCTTGTGTTTGAGAATAGGTCGCATTAAAGCCCCCGGCGATATCCGACCGAAGGGGTCCAACCATGCGTAAATCCACTCTCGTGCTCGGCACGGTCTTGTCCACGCTTCTGGCAGGCCAGGCCTTTGCCCAGACCGTTCCAGCCGATGACGACGAAATCATCGTGGACGGCCGCTACCTGCAATCCGACCAGGTCACGGCGCTGAAAACGCCAACACCGATCATCGATGTCCCACAGAGCCTGACCCTCTTCACGGACGTGGAAATCGCCGAACGCGGCTTCACCTCCATTGGCCAGATCGTGCAGTATACGCCCGGCATCACCACGTCGCAGGGCGAAGGCCACCGCGATGCGGTCGTCTTCCGGGGCGTGCGCTCCACGGCGGACTTCTTCATCGACGGCGTGCGCGACGATGTTCAGTACTACCGCTCGCTCTACAATCTGGAACAGGTGGAGATCCTGCGCGGCCCGAACGCGCTTCTCTTCGGCCGGGGCGGCACGGGCGGGCTGATCAACCGCGTCACCAAGAAGGGCGAATTGGGCGAGCAATTCGGCGGCGCGACCGTGGCCGTGGACACGTTCGGAGCGTTCGACGGCTCGGTCGACCTGAACTACGCGATCGGCGACCGGGCGGCCTTCCGCATCAACGGGGCGTACGAGAACCTCGACAACCACCGCGACCTGTATGACGGCGACCGGATCGGCATCAATCCGACTTTGCGCGTGGAACTCGCCCCGCAGAGCATCCTCGATCTGTCCTATGAGTTCGCTGACCATGAGCGTTTCGTGGACCGGGGCATTCCTTCGCGTCTGGGCGCTCCGGCGGATGCGCTGGAGGACATCACCTTCGGCACGGACCAGGACAATTTCACGACGCTGAACGCGCATGTCTTCAACGCGACGCTGCAGCACAGGTTCAGCGACAGCCTGAAGGGCAACTTCACCGCCTTCTACGGCGATTACGACAAGGTCTATTCCAACCTCTTCGTGAGCGACGTGTTCGATGCGAACGCCAACACGGTCGAGATCGACGGCTATATCGACGAGACGCAGCGCGAACGCTTCCTGCTGTCGGGCAATCTGGTGGGCGAATTCCGCACGGGGTCCGTGGAACACACCATCGTTGCGGGCGCGGAATATATCGACACCAATTCGGACCAGTTCCGCTTCAACACGGTCTTCTCCAGCAATGGTGACGATCAGGAAGTCATCCAGCTGGGCGCGGGCGGCGCGTTCGACCTGTCGGGCCGCTCCGGCGTGACGGCGGGTGGGCAGCCCACGACCTTCGCTTTCTCGGACCTGAACGACGACACGCGCGTGGATGTCGAAGTCGCCTCCGCCTATATCCAGAACGAAATCGCCGTGTCGGAGCATTTCGACATCGTGCTGGGCGGGCGGTTCGACCGCTTCGACATCGAAGTCTTCAACGTGGTGGCGGGCGAGACCCGCACCCGCGTGGACGAGGAATTCTCCCCGCGCCTGGGTCTGATCTACAAGCCGCAGGAAAATGTCTCCGTCTACGGCAGCTTCAGCGAAAGCTTCCTGCCGCGTTCCGGCGGCCAGTTCACCGACATTAACGGCTCGGACAATGTGCTGGACCCGAACGTGTTCCAAAACCTCGAAGGCGGGATCAAGTGGGACTTCGCGGACGGGCTCAGCCTGACGGCGGCGGCCTTCCAGATCGAACAGACCTCCCCGCAGGTCTCCGACAACAATCCCGACACGCTGGACGTGATCGAAACAGAGATCGAAGGGCTGGAGCTGCAGCTCTTCGGGCGGGTGACGGACATCTGGACGACAACGGTGGGCTACAGCTACCTGACGGGCGAGCAGGCCAACGGGCTGCGCCCGCGCGAACTGCCGCGGCACACGATCAGCGTCTGGAACAGCGTGGAGATCACGGACCGCTTCGGTCTCGGCGGCGGATTCACCTACCAGGACGAAAGCTTCGCCGGGAACAACCAGGCGGTGGTCCTGCCGAACTTCATCCGCTTCGATGCCTCCGCCTACTACGATGTCAGCGACCGGGTGCGCGTGCAGGTGAATGTCGAGAACCTGTTCGACGCGGACTATTTCCCGAACGCCCACACCAACAACAACATCACGGTGGGCCGACCGCTCAATGCGCGGTTCAGCCTGCAGACGCGGTTCTAGCCGAACTTGGGCAGGGTGCGGCGGCGCGTGGCCGTCGCCCCGCAACCCGCGCGGGCGCAGCGCCGTCCGTCATCTTCGCGCAGCTCCCCGCACCCTTCGCAGCAAAGCGGCTGCGACATGTCTTCGGCCGTGCCGCCCGCCCGGTCCGATCCGGCCTCCGCGCCGGGCGGCAGGATGGACAGACCTGGCACGGGCACGTCGCGGCGGTAGATGCTGACATCACAGCTGGGCTCCAGCACGACCAGGTCGACCTGGCCGAGGTTGGAGATGCCCTTGAGGCGCAGCATCTCCATCAGGTCGTGCAGGCCGATGCCCGTGCGCCCCAGCTCCTCGGACAGCACAACGCCGCGGCTGACCACGATGCGCGGCTTGCCTTCCACGACCGCGCGCAGGGCGGGGTTGTTGTCGGCGGCCACGACGATGGATTTATTGACGAAGACGATGACGGTGATGACCAGAAGGCAGTGCAGGATCGGCACGTCGGGATAGACGCTCCCGTCGCCCACGGCGGAGCCGAGCGCGAGAATGACCAGCACATCGAGGATCGACAGGTGCGACTTGCTGCGCCGGCCCAGCAGGCGGATCAGCGTGAACATGTAGCCGTAGATGATCAGCGTGCGCACCAGCACTTCGGCCAGGAAGAAGGCCGACGCATCGCCCAACAGCATGCGGCCGAGATCGAACGGAAGAACGGGGTCGCTCATGGGGCGGCCCTAACACAGGGGAGGGGGCGCGTGCATTGACCGCACGCTAGGGGAGAGCGGCTTACGCGTCCGCCGTCTCGCGCGCATCCGGCGTGTCGCCGTAGATCTCGTCCATGAAGAGCGAGAAGATGCGGCGTCCCGCGCTGACTTCGCCGTTCACGGGCGCGCTCAGCGAATCGCGGTGGATGGCGCGCGTCAGGGTCGGCAGGAGGCCGGACGGGATCGGCTCGTACGCCATCTTCCAATCGGAAAAGGCGCGCTCCTCGATGTCGCCTTCATGCAGGATGCGCAGGCCTTCGTGGCGCGGGTCGCTCTGGATGGCGTGGAACAGGTCCATGATCACGTCGGTCTCGCCCTCGATGATCTGCAGGAACTGGTTGCGGTCGTAGCAGAGCAGGCCCGTGACGTTCCATTCGGCGTTCTTGCGGCGCGCATGGTCGAGCAGCGCGCGCACCTTGTCGTCGGCCATCGGCTCGGGCGTGCGGCTGGTATAGACGATTTCCAGCAGAGCAGGCTGCGGCTCGGCGCTCATGTGGGTCGCGGTCGTCAAGAGGCTCATCCCGTGGCAATCGTTCGAACGGAACCCGGTCTTCCGTTTGGGAAGGCGGGACGAAGTGGAACTCGGTTCCTAGACCAGATACGCGCCTGAACGAAAGCGGGTTTGCGGCCTCGCGACGCAGGGGCATAAGATAGGTTAAACTTAGCGGACGTGCCGTCCCAGGTCGAACGGGCCGAGCTGGCGCGAGCGCGCCTCGCCCGACAGGCACCACGTCACGAAATGCTCGCAGTTGCGGACCAGCGGATTGTATCGCTGCCCGATGCGGCCCCGCGCGCGCACCACGACTTCCGGCCCCGACAAGGGCGAATTGTAGCGTACGGCCCGCACGGGGCGTCCGTCGGCGAAGTCGCTGAGGTCGGTCTCTATGACTTTCCCGAAGCGCGCGGAACTATGGATGACCGTGCCGTATCCGGTCGCGATGCCGACATGGTCGAACAGGCCGCGTACTCTGACGGCGAGAAGGGTTCCGGCGGGATGGATCGCGCCCGCGCGCTCATAGGGATAGCGGCTCATGGGATAGAGATAGGCGATCCGGCGCCCAGGTGCAAAAAAGCCCGGTTCGCCCCTCGGAAAAAAGGGCGCGAACCGGGCCATGAGCCCGAAGGTCCTGCGAGCGGGGCTTAACCGCTGCGGTACTCGCCGTTCGAGTAGAAGGTCCGGCTGGTGCCGCGCTCGTAATAGTAGATGCGGCCGTTGCGCGGGTCCTCGAAGGCTTGCGAGCGGTCGAGATTGGGCGCGGCGGTCGTGCGGCCCTGCATCTGCTTGTCCTTGTTGTTGCCGGATAGCGCCCCGATCAGGCCGCCCGCCAAAGCGCCCGCAGCCGCGCCTTCGCCGACCTTCACATCGCCCGAGACCGCGCCGATCAGGCCGCCCACGGCAGCCCCGGCGGCGGCTCCGCGCACGGCGTCGCGTTCGACATTCTGCGTGGTCGTGCAGGCCACAACGGACAGGGAAGCCAAGGCCAGAACGCCCGTTTTGATGAGTGTTGTCATGGGATACTCCTTCGACCGGAACGAATTAGACGATGGACCCCGGTCCGGTCCCGGCCCCCACAAGGCCCGATAGGATGAGCGAAAACAAAATCGCCGCCCTTGGGTTCCTGGGACGGGCGACTTAAACGCAGCATGAGCATTAGATTAAATCCGTTCAAACAAGTTAACGGACCGGGAGTTGCCTCATGGATGTCCAACCGATTCACCAGACGATACTGGACCTGATGCACATGGCAGTCCTGCCGGCCTGGATCCTGCTGATCTTCGCCCCGCGCTGGTCGTGGACGGACCGGATCATCCATAGCGGTCTCTACCCGGTCGGGTTCGGGCTTCTCTATGTCGGGTGTTTCATCGCCGCCATGGTGACGGGACCGCAGTCGGGCGGGATCGACTTCTCCACGGTGGAAGGCATTGCG
Source organism: uncultured Algimonas sp. (assembly GCA_964445685.1). Lineage (GTDB taxonomy): Bacteria > Pseudomonadota > Alphaproteobacteria > Caulobacterales > Maricaulaceae > Litorimonas. The sequence goes on along the minus strand of CAYULR010000028.1, from coordinate 10,529 downwards.
GCCATCTTCTCGCACCCGTTCGGGGTGCTGACGGGCTGGGTGCACTACCTCGCATTCGACCTGTTCGCGGGCATGTGGATCGGGCGGGATGCCAGGCGGCGCGGGGCAAGCCATTGGCTCGTCGCGCCGTGCTTGCTGTTCACCTTCCTGGCCGGGCCGCTGGGCCTGCTGCTCTACTTCGCGGTGCGCCGGAAATGGTCGATCGACCCGGGCACCGCCTAGCGGGGGCGCGGCCTAGCCGCAGAGCGACTTCGCCTTGCGCAGCGCCGCCGTGATGCCCTTCAGGCTGAAATTGTAGCTGACATCCGTTCCGCGCGACGAGACGGCTTCCACCGTCATGTTCGCGCCCGCGCGCATCTCGCGCACCAGGCGGCGCTCGTCCGACGTCTCCGCCACGAAGGCCTCGTTCTCGGATCCGTACATGGTGATGGAGGTCGATCCGACGCGGGCCTTGGGCGCGCGGGCAGGCTTCAGGGTGAAGCCGGTCATGAGGGACGGCTGCTCCGTCGCGTCGCCATTCGCCCAGTTGGAGACGAGGAAGAACACATCGCCGTGGCGCACGGTCTGCGGCGACAGGGCCGTAGGCCGGCTGACCGCGTAGCAGGTCTTCGCATTGCCGGAGCCGCGCGTGTAGACGGTCCAGTCCGAATGGGTGCTGCTCAGCTGCGGTATCTGGGCCGATGCCGCGCCCGGCAAGGCGGTCGGCAGGAGGCTGGCAGCGAGGAAGAGGGAAAGGATGCGTTTCATGTCGCGCCCTATAGACCAAAGGCGCGCTTAACCGCCGCTTAACATCCCGACATTTTGCGCATGCAGATGCGCTTCTGCGTTTTGGGCATTCTGGCGCTCAGGCGTTCTGGCCGAGCCCCGTCTTGCGCTTGCGGCTCTTCTGCACGAGCGGGCGCGGGGCGTGGCCGCCGAACAGGATGGACCGGTCATAGAGCGTGATCGCCGCCGCCAGCCCGACATTGACGCAAAAGCTCGTCGGGATCTTCACGATGTGCGCGCAGGCGTCCTGCACGGGTTGGGACAAAGAGCCTTTCTCGGGGCCCAGAATGTAGGCGGCGTTCAGCGGATGGCGGAAGCTGGGCAGATCGACCGCATCGTCGGTGAGCTCCACCCCGACCAGCACGCAGTTCTGCGGGAACTGCGCGGAGCCGAAATCCGGCCAGCGGTAGTAGGGCAGGTGCGTGGCGGAGCCGGACGTGTCGGTCTGGCGCACGCTCTGTTCGTCGAGCTCGGACCCGACCGTGAAGGCGAAGCTCGCCCCGAAGGCGTGGCCCGTGCGCAGGATGACGCCCAGATTGTGCGCCTTGGACAGGCCCTCGCTGCCGATCCCGAAATAACCTCTCATACGCTCATATTCTCCTGGGCGGACACTCCGGGCTGCGGCCGCTCGACCAAGACGACCGAGCGGTAGACGGCGTAGGCCGCGACGACCGTGCTGCCGATGATGATCAACCAGAACGGCACATACGGCCCAAACGCCAGCGCGCCCAGCCCGATCAGACCGAACGTGGTAAGG
>CAYULR010000028.1:2684-8997 GCA_964445685.1 uncultured Algimonas sp. | reverse complement strand
GGTTCAGCAGGACCGAGCCCGCACTCATCAACTGCGCGCGGATGGCCGGGTCCGCCCGGCGCTGCGCCATGGCCTGCAACGGCACGACGAACACGCCGCTGCTGATAGAGGCTCCGACCAGCATGGCGAGGAAGAGCGGCATGGCCGGATCGGCGAAGAAGGCCCCAACAGGCCCGAACGCCTCTTCGCCCGAATAGGACGGGGCGGGCACCAAGGTCAGACCGAGCGTGAACAGCATCACGCCGATGATGCCCAGCGTGGTCAGGCGCACCGCTTCGGGACCCCAGACCTTCATGTTGCCCACGGCGAAGACGAAAAGCGATCCGACGAGGATGGCGATGGTCGAACTGGCCAGCAGCACTTGCAGCGCCTGTTCGTTGTAGCCCATCGTCTGGCCGACAAAGTCCGGCAGGGTCGTTACGAACACGGTCGACAACCCGTAGAACCAGCTGACGCCCAGCAGGGGCCGCAGCACGTCCGGATGGGCGAAGGCCTTCTTCAGAACGCTGATCGTGGCCGTAACAGGCTCGTAATTGACCTTCAGGTCCGGCTGCGGCGGCGGGGCGGGCGGGCACTGCTCGGACGCCAGCCAGCCGACGAGCGCCACGGCGAGGATGACGATGGAGATCGCCGTCGTGCCGAGCGCGAGCACGAACAGACCGAAAATCGTCGCCGCCAGGATGGTCGCGAACTGGAACCCGCTCATCAGCGCATTGCCCTTGATGAGTTCGCGTTCGGTCAACCACTGCGGCAGGACCGCGTTCTTGGTCGGCGAAAAGAAGGCCGACTGCGCGCCCATCAGGCCGAGCGCGACGGCGAGGATGCGCACATCCATCAGGTAGAAGCCCAGCGCGGCCAGCAACATGATGCCGACTTCCGCTCGCTTCACCCAGCGGAAGATGACGCCCCGGTCGACCTTGTCCGCGATCTGCCCGGCAATGGCGCAGAGGATGGTGAAGGGTCCGGTGAAGATGAGGGCGGCGACCGGCACGCGCATCCCGCTCGGCAAGTCGGACAGGAACGCCACGCCGCCGAAGGTGATGAGCGCGATCAGCGCGTTTTTCAACGCATTGTCGTTGAACGTTCCCGTCTGGAACAGGCTGAAGAGCGGCAGGAAGCGCCGCGACCAGGTCAGGCCGGTCTCGGGATGTCGGCTCATGTTTCGGCCTTCCTTGCTTTGGCGTCTGCACGGGCCTGAGCGACCTTGTTCAGTGTGACCTTGCCTATATCGTCGGGGTCGAGCGCTCCGAGGTCGTCCAGGTCCAGCAGCTCGCGCGAGCGCGTCTCGATGCGCTCTTCCAGCAATGCCATGAACTCATCCTTGCCCAGACCCGGCGGGATCGGCTCGAGGAATTCGACCACCGCCTCGCCCGGATGCTTGATCCAGTCTGTCTGGTTCCAGCGCTGGCCCAGATTGGTCGCGACCGGAACCACGGGACAGCCGAATTCCTCCTGCAGGTGCCAGACGCCTTTCTTGTAGGGGTGCTGTGTCCCGATGCGCGACAAGTGACCCTCGGGGTAGATCAGGATGCGGCGGCCCTGTTCGCGCACGATCGCGGACGTCTCCGCCATGCGCGCCCGGTTGGCGGATCCGCTGCAATGCTCCACCACGACGGCGTTCATCTTGGCGAGGATGACCTTCAGCAGCCAGAATTTCTCCAGATGGTCGCCCGTGACGAAGGACAGGTCGTCGAACTGGTGGAACATGACGATGCCGTCGCCGTAAGATTGATGCTTGGCGGCGATGATGACGGGTCCGTCGTCCGGCACGCGCGCATGGCCTGTGACGCTCACCTTGACCCCCGCAATCACGCGCAGGCCCCAGCGCACGACCTTAGTGTAGCGGCGCAAGCTCCCCATCAGCAGCGCCCGTCCGGGCACGAGGCTGAAGACCACGCCGATGACGGCATAGAGGACCGTCACCGCGTAGAAGAACAGGTTGAACAGGGTGGAGCGAACCATGGAAGCGAGCCTGCCGTCCCGCCTGCGCCTTGTCCAGCTTTGCCAAGCGGATGAACAGCGCCTATGCATGACCCAATCTTCAGTTGGGGGACATGAGATGAAACGCTTTCTGGTCGCGCTTGTGGCGCTCGTCGCCCTACTCGGAGCCTATCTCATGCTCTGGCCGGTCTCGGTCGATCCGGTCGCCTGGGAGGCGCCGCAGAACCCCGGCTATACGGGCGACTATGCGCCCAACACCGATCTGGCGGGGCTCTCCACCCTCGATCTCGCCCCGCACCACGGACCCGAAGACATCGTCGCGCTGCCCGATGGGCGGCTGCTGACGGCGACGCAGGAAGGGCTGATCCTCACGGTCGATCCGGAGACGGGCGCGGTGGAAACGCTGGCGGAGACGAACGGCGTGCCGCTCGGCCTCGAAATGGATCCCAACACCAACCGCCTGATCGTGGCGGATGCCTTCCGGGGCCTGCTGTCGGTCGGCCTGGACGGTTCGGTCGAGACGTTGGCGGACGAAGCGGATGGCCTGCCCATCGTCTATGCCGACGACCTCGACATTGCGGATGACGGCGTCATCTATTTCTCCGACGCCTCGACCAAGTTCGGCGCGGAAGCCATCGGTGAGACCATGGCGGCAAGCCTCTACGAGATCATGGAAAGCAAGGGCACGGGGCGACTGCTCGCCTACGACCCGGCCACGAAGCAGACCCGCACCGTGCTGGATGGTCTTGTCTTTCCCAACGGCGTGGCGATCGCCCCGGACGGGGACGTGCTGCTGAACATCACCGGGCGCTACCAGATGCTGAAGGTCGACCCGCAGACAGGCGACTATGAGGTGTTGATCGACAATTTCCCCGGCTTCCCTGACAATATCAACCGCGGTCCTGAGCTGTCGGACGGCACGCCGACCTTCCTCGTCGGCATCGTCAGCCCCCGCTCCGACTGGCTGGACGAGAATGCAGGCAATGCGGCCGCGCGCAAGATCGCCATGCGCCTGCCCGCTTCCATGCGGCCCCAGGCGGAAAGCTACGGCCTGATCCTGCAGGTCGATGCGCAAGGCAATATCCTGCGCACCTGGCAGGACCCGAACGGCGAATATTTGACCCCGACAGGCGCGGTGGTCGTGCCAAGTGCGGACGGGGACCGTATGTATATCACCTCCCTGCTGTCGCCGACCCTCGGCTACCGCGACTATCCCTGAAAAGGCTCATCTATGTCAGACCGTCCCTATGAACTCGTCGTCTACGGCTCCACCGGCTACACAGGCCGCCTCGTCGCGGAATATCTGCACAAGGAATACGGCTCCGAACTGAAATGGGCGATGGCCGGGCGGTCGATGGACAAGCTGAAAAGCGTGCGCTCCGAAATGGGCCTGCCGGACAGCGTGGACCTGATCGTGGCGGACAGTTCCGACCCGGCCAGCCTCTCCGCCATGTGCGAGCAGACGCAAGCCGTCATCACGACGGTCGGCCCGTACCAGCTCTACGGCGAACCGCTCGTGAAAGCCTGCGTCGAAGCGGGCACGGATTATGTCGACCTGTCGGGCGAGCCCGCCTGGATGCGCGACATGATCGACCGCTATGACGAGGCCGCCAAGGCCTCCGGCGCGCGCATCGTCCATTCCTGCGGCTTCGATTCCATCCCGTTCGACTTGGGCGTCTACTTCCTGCAGCGTGAAGCCAAGAAAGACGGCGGCTCGGCCCTGCCCCGCGTGCGCGGACGCATGCGCAAGATGCAGGGCAAGTTCAGCGGCGGCACGGCCGCATCGCTCGGCCAGACGCTGGTCCGAGCGAAGAAAGAGCCGCACATTCTCGACTGGCTGAAGAACCCGTTCAGCTTGGCGGGCGGGTTCGAGGGACCCAAACAGCCGACCGGTCACAAGCCCATCCACGACGAAGATCTCGGCAGCTGGTCGGCGCCCTTCATCATGGCGGCGATCAACACCAAGAACGTCCACCGCTCCAACGCGGTGCTCGGCCATCCCTATGGCGAGGACTTCACCTATGACGAGATGGTCTTCACCGGACCGGGCGGAAAGGGCGAGCAGGCGGCCTACTTCGTCGCGCAACAGGACCCGTTCGGCGAAAATCCGCCCAAGCCCGGCGAAGGCCCGACCAAGGAAGAACGCGAAAACGGCTTCTACGAGGCGGCCTTCTACGGCGATGACGGCCAGGGCGGCAACGCCCGCGTCGCCGTCGTCACGGGCGACAAGGATCCGGGCTACGGCTCCACGTCCAAGATGATCGCCGAAGCTGCGCTCTGCCTGACGCGCGACGTGTCGCGCGCAGACACGCCGGGCGGCGTCCACACGCCCGCCTCCGCCATGGGCGACGCGCTCATCGACCGCCTCGAGGAGCATGCAGGCCTGACCTTCACGATGGAAAAGTAGGGCCTTTGTTCCGCCGGGTGGTTCTGATCGGTTTCGCGGCGGCCCTTGCGGGTTGCAGCGGGACGCAGAACGCAGCGCCGCCCGGTCTGGAAAACCGTCTGGGCTGCGGGGCCTAGCGACGGACCTCCACGGCGTCCGGCAGGCCGTCGCGAATGACATCCGCGACACGCTCGATCAGGGCCCGGCGGGGCAGGCTCCTGCGGACCGTCAGGTTGATCGCCCGCGCCGCCCCGTCATCGTCCAGCGTGCGGGATTCCAGTCCCATCTCTTCGGACAGGCCGCCCATGGCGAGCGCAGGCACGAGCGTCACCCCCTGTCCCTGAGCCACCAGATTGATCAGCGTTTCCAGCGACGTGGCACGCAGGGAGTTCGCGGCGCCTTCCGGGCTGGGCGCTTCGCAAATGGCGAGCGCCTGATCCCGGAAGCAATGCCCTTCCGTGAGCAAGAGCACGTCGCCCTGGTCCACGTCCGCCATGCGCAAATGGCCCAGCGAGGACAGGCCGTGCCCGTCCGGGAAAATCAGCCGGAACGGTTCGACATAGAGCGGGATGGCCTCCAGCGCATCCGTCTCCGGCGGCGTGGCGAGGACGGCGGCGTCGAGCTCTCCGGACTCCAGGTCCGCGACTAGGCGCTCCGTGATGTCCTCGCGGTATATGACCGACAGGTCCGGCAGCGCGTCGCGCATCCGTCCGACGAAACGCGGGATGAGGTAGGGCGCGACGGTGGGGATTAAGCCCAAGCGGAGCTCGCCCGCCAACGGGTCCTGCGCGGCCTGGGCGATGGAGCGGATTTCCGAGGCAGCGCGCAACGTCTCTTGCGCCTTGTCGACCACGGCCCGGCCGACAGGCGTCAGGCGTGCCCCGCCGCGGCCGCGCTCGAACAGCGTCACGCCCAGCTCGTCTTCCAGCTTACGGATCTGCCCGGACAGGGTCGGTTGCGAGACATGGCACGACTGCGCGGCCCGGCCGAAATGGCCCAACCGGGCCACGGCCAGCACGTATTCGAGGTCACGCAGGTTCATGCGCGGGCTATCGGGGGCAGGGGGCGGAAAGGCAAGCGCGGCCCCTTACAGACCCACGACCCAGCCTTCTTCGCGGCGGACCGATTTGCGCGCTTCGCCCGTCAATGCGGGTGCATCCAGTTTGCTCCGTAGCGAGCCGTCCGCGTTCCAGGCGAGAAAGTCGCGCAGCACGGCCTCGACCTGCCGCTGGTCCTTCACGTCCGGCCCGTCCGGGACGCGGTGCGAGGACGGGTAGATTTCAGCCAGGACGACCGGAGCCGACAGGTCGGCGGCGAAGTCCGTCTCGAAAGGCCAGACGGCGATGTCGCCGGGATGGGCGCGCCGCAAACCCTCCAGCCGCGCAATGCCGAGCAGGGTCTGGCTGCCGACACAGCCCGTATAGGCCAGCTTGAAAACGGGCGACGCGGAAAGGCGGCGCGCCTGCAGGGCAAGCTCGGCTTGGCGGAGGTAGGCGAAGTCCGCATAGGGCCAGTCACGGCTTCCGCCGGGGGCGTACCGCTTGGCCGACAGTCCGGGCGGCGGGGTCTTGCGCGTATAGCCCCAGAACGGTCCCGGAGCGTCGCCAAGCGCGCGGTTCATGGCCGCCGCGACCTCGAACCGGTTGGAGCGGTTCTCGGGCGTGTCCTCGATCCGGTCATGGAGTGCGGCCCAGACGCTCCGCCAGTCCGTCAGGCCGAGTGCCCCCGCAAATCCGGCCGGATATCCGAACGCGAAATCGAACCCGGCCAGCATGCGCTCTGCGCGCAGACGCGAACCCTCCAGGGCCGCTTCGACATGGTCCATCGCGGCCTGGCGCGTGGGCAGGTTGAGGCTGGGGGCGTGGCTGTCCGCGATCCAGATACTGTCCGCGCCTCGCTTAGGCGAGTTGGACGCGCTCCAGTCCACGACGAGGATGCGGTCGAAAAGCGTATCCGCCACAATTTCGTCCTTTGTTAACCCTATTC
>CAYULR010000028.1:1201-2674 GCA_964445685.1 uncultured Algimonas sp. | reverse complement strand
ATTCAGACACGGTCCCGACGCCTGATTTACGGAGTTTTCCGCATGACCTTTTCCGCCCCTGTCCGCAATGCCGCTGCCGCCTTCCTGCTCGGAGGGGCGCTGTTGGCGGGCTGTGCGACGCCTGCCAACAACCCGACCCGCGCGGACGATATCCGCACGGCGCAGGACCGCGCACAGACGGATGCCCAGACCTACGAACAGTCCGAAGTGGTCGCCGCCATCTCCACCCATCTGGGCGTGACGAGCGAGTCGGCCGCGACCGCCATCGAACGCCTGTTCCGCGAACGCGGCAAGCCGGTCGGATACATCACCGGCGAGGAAGGGGGCGGTGCCCTCACGCTCGGCGCGCGCTTCGGCAAGGGCACGCTCTGGATGAAGGACGGCACGCAGCGTGAACTCTTCTGGCAGGGTCCGACCATCGGGTTCGACGCGGGCGGCGAAGCGTCCAAGGTCTTCACCCTCGTCTACGGCCTGGACCGCGTTGAGGACATCTACCGCCGCTTTCCCGGCGCGGACGGCTCGGCCTTCCTCGTGGCGGGCATGGCAGTGAACTACCAGCGCACCAACGGCATCACGCTGGCCCCGGTCCGCACGGGTGTCGGCCTGCGCCTCGGCGCGAATGTCGGCTACACGCGCTACACCGAAAAACGCGCGCTTCCCTTCTAGTGTCGGCAGAGGCTGACATTCCGGACGGGTTCGAGCCGCACGGCCGCCGCTCGCCCTTCACCGATCCGCTGGAGCCGCTCTACGCGCGCATCGACACAGACCAGTACAGCATCGGCCTGATCGCGCGCGAAGCGCACTGCAATTCGCGCCGTCTCGTGCATGGCGGGTGCATCGCCACGCTGGTCGACAATGCGATGGGGCTGACCTGCCTCGTCGGGCTGAAGGCGGAAGGCCGGACCGTGCAGAGCATGGTCACGGTCAACCTCTCCATCGACTATGTCGGCCAAGCCCGGCTCGGCGACTGGCTGGAGACGGACAGTTCCGTGGTGAAGCTGGGCGGCTCGCTCGCCTTCGTCCAGACCGTGGTGCGCAGCGCGGGCACGGTCGTCGCGCGAGCCAACGCGACCTTCAAGATGAAGACGGCCTAGCCCTTCGCTTGTCCCGGACTATTGCGCCTCGCGCGCCGCGCATTAGCGTTCAGAGCATGAAACAAGGTTGTCTTGCCGCTCTGCTTCTCGCCTCTTACTGTCTTGTCGCGTGTTCCGACCCTGCGCCGGACGCATCCGTAGACCCGGAGCCCGCGGCCTCTGAGCCCGTTCCCGAAGCCGCCACACCGTTCGAACAGGCGGAGCGAAGTGCGGCGTCCGTGATGGAACGGTTCCGGACCGAGAGCCCCAACGAAATCTACGACGACGGTGTCTATGCGGAGTTGCCGCGCACCGATCTGCGCGATGCCCGGCTTGTGCGCTGCACGGTCAGCACGACGGGGCAATTCTACCGGGGGCCTTGCTACTTCCTGGCAGAAGG
>CAYULR010000028.1:0-1191 GCA_964445685.1 uncultured Algimonas sp. | reverse complement strand
TTTTGGGTGCCTCAACCCGCACCCGCAACGGCGAAGACGACAATCTGCAATGGGAGTTCGACGGTGATATCGGCAACCTCTTGCTGCTGGATCGTCCGTTGGAGGAAATCGAGATCCTCTTCCTGGCAGAAGGCGGCGGAGGTTTCTCCCTCTACCGCCCGGATGGCGGCCCCCTGTCGGAGGGCGTGACCCTCGTGACGCTTGCAAAGACGGGGGAGACGAGCGGGGAGGTGCGCGGTCTCACGATGGACGGCATCAATTCGCGCTGGGGCGCGGCGGACCGCAGCGAGGCGGACCCGGCCTGCTGGACGGGGTCCGACTTCGAGGTCTGCGCCTACGGGCTCTAACCCGCGCCGACGGCTTCGGCGATCGTTGCAAACCCATCCGCGCGCAGCCGCTCGAGCAGTCCTGCATTGATCTCGTCGACCAGTTGCGGCCCGCGGAAGACCAGCGCGCTGTAGAGCTGCACGGCGCGCGCGCCTGCGCGGATCTTGGCGTAGGCCTGGTCGGCCGACCCCACCCCGCCCACGCCGATCAGGTCGATCCGGCCGTCCGTCGCGTCGAAGAAATGCGACAACAGCCGCGTGGACTTCTCGAACAAGGGTTGTCCCGACAGGCCGCCCGCCTCGTCGGCCCAGCGAGCGCCGATGGCGTCCGGGCGGTCGATGGTGGTGTTGGCGACGATGATGGCATCCAAAGCATAGGTGCGGACCTGTTCCACCACGCGCGGGACGGCCGCCTCGTCCAGGTCCGGGGCGACCTTCAGGAAAACGGGGTAGTTCACACCGCCTTCTGCGAGCGCCCGCCGGGTCTGCGCCACGCGTTCCAGCAATTCGTCCATCTCGTCCGCGCCCTGCAGCTTTCGCAGGCCCGGCGTGTTGGGAGAGCTGATATTGACCGTGAAATAGTCGCATAGACCCCAGAGGCGCGTGAGCCCTTCCACATAGTCCGCGATACGGTCGGAACTGTCCTTGTTCGCCCCCAGATTGGCCCCGACCAGGCCCGGCCGGCCCTGGCGCGCGGAAAGCCGCTTCGCAAACGCGTCCAGCCCTTCATTGTTGAAGCCCATCCTGTTGATGACGGCTTCGTGCTCCGGCAGGCGGAAAAGGCGCGGCTTAGCATTGCCGGCTTGCGCGCGCGGTGTGACCGTCCCGCATTCCACGAACCCGAAGCCCGCGCGCAGCATGGCGT
>CAYULR010000027.1:15059-16652 GCA_964445685.1 uncultured Algimonas sp. | reverse complement strand
ATGATGCGCTCTACCACTGAGCTACCGCGGCTTGCAGAGTTCGTTGGACCCTGTCGAAGGCGCCGCGCTATAGCTCGCACATCCGAGGAATGAAACCCCTTTCAGAGCGGGAGCCACAGCTATGTCGAATTCTAACGGTGACGCCGCGAAATCCCGCGAAGACAGGCTGGCGGAACAGTTGCGCGCCAATCTCCGGCGCCGGAAAGCTGCGGCACGCAAGTCGAAAGGGGCAGGGGGCACGCCTGCTAATCCTGAAAAAGACGCCTGACGGCCTTGATTGCGACCCGGTGTCGCGTCATGCGCGCCGGACATGGACAAGATCATCATAGACGGCGGCTTTCCGCTCCGGGGCGATATACGAGTGAGCGGGGCGAAGAACTCCGCCATCAAGCTGATGGCGGTGACCTTGCTGACGGATGAGCCCGTCCGCCTGAGCAACATGCCCCGGCTTCGCGACACGCGGTCCATGGGCGAGCTGCTGACTCATCTTGGCGTGGCGGTCGAAGAAAAGGGCGACTCGGAGCTGACGCTGCACGCACCAGAGCTGAGCGGCACGGAAGCGCCCTATGATCTGGTCCGCAAGATGCGGGCGTCCTTCAATGTTCTCGGACCGCTGCTCGCCCGGGAAGGCCAAGCGCGTGTCAGCCTGCCGGGCGGTTGCGCGATCGGCGCGCGCCCTGTCGACCTTCATCTGAAGATGCTGGAGGCCTTGGGGGCGAGCATCGAGCTCGAGCAAGGCTATGTGCTCGCATCCGCCAAATCGGGCTTGAAGGGCGCGGAGATCAGCTTTCCGTTCGTGTCCGTCGGTGCGACCGAGCATGCTATCTTGTCCGCCGTTCTCGCCAAAGGCGAGACTGTCCTCATGAACGCGGCGCGCGAGCCCGAAATCGTGGATCTCGCCGATTGCCTTAACGCCATGGGCGCAAAGATTTCCGGGGCAGGGCGGTCGGAGATCCGGATCGAGGGTGTGGCCAAGCTCTCTGGTGTTGACCACGCCGTCGTCCCCGACAGGATCGAAGCGGGAACCTATGCGCTCGCGGCGGCGACAGCGGGCGGCGCCGTACGCCTCGTCAATGTCCGTCATGACCATCTCGGTGCGCTCTGGCCTCTGATCGCCCAGGCAGGAGCGAGGGTCAGCCTGGACGACGATTCGGTTCTCATTGAACGGGGCACGGGACGGCCCAACCCGGTCGACATCGACACCTCGGCCTATCCGGGCTTTCCGACAGATCTTCAGGCGCAATTCATGGCGCTGGTCGGTCTTGCGGACGGCGTGTCCATCATTCGCGAGAATATCTTCGAAAACCGTTTCATGCATTGCCCGGAACTTGCCCGGATGGGCGCGAACATCACGGTCCGTGGCCGCGAAGCCATCGTCAAAGGCGTCCCGCACTATGTCGGCGCGCCTGTCATGGCGACGGATCTGCGCGCATCGGCTAGCCTGGTGAACGCCGGACTGGCGGCGCGGGGCGAAACCCATGTCGGCCGGGTCTACCACCTTGACCGGGGCTTCGAGCATATAGAAGTGAAGCTTGGAAACTGCGGCGCGCCCATCCGGCGCGCGCCCGAAGATTATGGCCGCGTCATCTCCAC
>CAYULR010000027.1:14596-15049 GCA_964445685.1 uncultured Algimonas sp. | reverse complement strand
GACGATCTCGCGGTCCTGTCCAGTGCGTTGCAGGATGCGATCCTGCGCACGGGCGATATCCGCTACGACCCGGTCTCACGCTCCGTCTCCCTACGCCTGTCGCGCTTCCGCCACGAGGCGAAGACGTCCGAGCGGGTGCAGTGCGGCCTCCGCATCGACTCCATCCTCTCCGTTCAGAGTCGCGCCTTCGACCCCAAGGCAAGCGATGCGTTCCTCGTGCTCCTCGGCTTGACCTTTACTGAAACCGATGCGCCCGAGGGCTATCTAGAGCTGGCTTTCGCAGGCGGAGGAACCATGCGGCTGACGGTAGAGGGGCCGGATGTCATCCTCGCCGACATCGGTGATCCGCGCGCGACGCGCTCCACGCCGGATCATTCCGACGCGTGACGGAAGAGACCGACTTCAAGGCGGGCGAACACCACATCGCCGAGCTGCACATCGATGACGACACGC
>CAYULR010000027.1:8508-14586 GCA_964445685.1 uncultured Algimonas sp. | reverse complement strand
CGCGTCTATCGAGATGCAGCATGAGCGCCGTGTGGCAATTTTCGATCTGATCGAAGACAACCAGTTCAAGCCGCTCGACTCACCTGGCGGGCCCTACATGGTCCGCTTGGCGCTTGAAGACGGCCGGCTTCAGTTCACGGTGGACACGACAATCGGAATGCCGAGGGGGCGTTTCGGCGTGTCCATGGTGCCCTTCCGGCGCATCGTGAAGGACTACTTCCTAATTTGCGAAAGCTATCACAACGCGATCCGGACGGCGACATCGGCCCAGATCGAGGCGATCGACATGGGGCGGCGCGGGCTTCACAATGAAGGCTCCCGTCTCTTGAGCGATAGCCTGCGAAATCAGGCTGTCATGAGCTTCGACACGTCGCGACGTCTGTTCACCCTCATATGCGCACTGCACAGGCGGCCGACGTGACAGAACGCCTTCTCTTCGTCTGCCAGCTCAACATGGTGCGCTCTCCCATTGCGGAGGGTCTTGCCCGCTCCAAGGGGTACGAAGCCGTGTCCTGTGGACTGTCCCCGGGCGAGGAACCGGACGAGTTGATGCTGTCCGTCATGCGCGAGATCGGCATCGACATGTCGGACCACGATCCAAAGTCGCTCAGGTCAGTGGATGGTCAGGCGTTCGACCGCATCATCGCGTTCTCGGATGACACGCACGCGGCGGCGGAAGCCGTATTCGGGGTCGACGCGCCCCTGGAGCTTTGGCCGGTCCGCATGCCGACGAATGAGAGCTATGATGTCCGGGCGATCATGGACGCTTACCGCTCCATCAGGACACTTCTGTCCAACCGTCTCGACCGCTTGAAATAGTGTTTTTACCCTTTCTGTCCGGCGCAAAGCCCCTATATAGGCGGCGAAACGGCGGAGTCGCATATCGCGACCAGGCATAAGGACAGGTTTTGGCAAAAGAAGAACTGCTCGAATTCGAAGGTGAAGTGGTCGAACTGCTTCCCAACGCGACTTTCCGCGTGAAGCTGGTGAATGATCACGAGATCATCGCCCACACGGCCGGACGTATGCGCAAGAACCGGATTCGCGTTTTGGCCGGCGACCGTGTGACGGTCGAGATGACCCCTTACGACCTGACCAAGGGACGCATCACCTACCGCTTCAAGTAAGCGTCCGCGCAATATGTCCGGCGACGGCTTCATCCTCGCCAGCGCAAGCCCTCGGCGTCTGCAACTGCTCGCCCAGATCGGGCTCGAGCCAAACGACGTCATTCCCGCGGATATCAACGAAGATCCGATCGAAGGAGAGCTGCCCAAGCCGCATGCTCTTCGCCTTGCGCAGGAAAAGGCGGCGGTTATCGCCTCCAGACATCCTGGTCAGGTCGTTCTGGCGGCCGACACGGTCGTCGGCGTCGGTCGGCGCATCCTCCCCAAGACGATGGACCGTGAAGAGGCGGAAGCCTGCCTGCGCCTGATGAGTGGCCGCGCGCACAGGGTCTACACAGGTGTCTGCGTCGTCGACGCCGAAGGCATGTCACGCGCGAAGGTCTCGGAAACACGGTTGAAGATGTCCCGTCTGTCCGAAGACGACCTGCGCGACTATCTCGATAGTCGCGAGTGGCACGGCAAGGCAGGCGGTTACGGTATCCAGGGGAAGGCGGGTGCGTTCATCCCGTTCCTGTCCGGGTCCTATACGGGTGTCGTCGGTTTGCCTGTCTACGAAACGCGCCTCCTATTGCGGTCCGCCGGAGTGAGTTCATGAAACGTCGTGCCGTGATCGAAGAGGGGGTCGGCGAAACGCGGGCCGCCGTCTATGAGGGGCGGCGCCTGGTGGAGCTGCACCTCGACCGCTGGTCGGATTTCAACAAGCCTCGCATCGGCGAAACCTGGACCGCGAAGGCCGAGTCGATCGACGCTTCCATCGGCGGGGTCTGGATGTCCCTGGGTAAGGGGCCTGACGGTCTTTTGTCGTTCAAGGCACAGAAAGACCTTCCGAAACTTACCGAGGGCGAACGCGTCGATGTCGTTATCGCCAAGGAAGCCATGGCCGAGAAAGGCCCGGTCCTGCGCTATGTCGGTCCGGCCTCCCGCGACAAACCGGGCGTGGTCCAGGCGCTGGACCTGCGCGAAAGACTGACAAGCCGCTTTCCGGGTATCGTCTTCGAAGATGCGACGGTCGGCATCATGGACACAGCCACGGAACGGCACGTCGCGGTTCATGGCGGTGGCCAGATCACGATCGACCGGACGCAGGCGCTGATTGCCATCGACGTCGACAAGGGCGGCGCCAAGACCGTCATGGATTGCAGTGTCGCAGCCGCGAAACTCATACTCGCTCAACTGAGACTGCGGAGCTTGGGGGGTCTGGTCGTGATCGACTTCCCGAACCTCCGTCAGCCCCGTCAGCGCTCGACTGTTATACGTGTTATAGAGGACCTCGCCGAAGCCGACCCTGCGAGCCTGCGCGTTGCGCCCTTTTCTCGCTTCGGCGTTGTCGAGATGACCCGGGGGCAGGATGGGCCGTCGCTGGACGCACAGTTGAACGACCGGTTCGGAGAACCCACGCTCGAAACACAGGCCATCCGCGCACTGAGAGCGTTGGAGCGTGAAGGGAAGGCGTCTCCCGGCGGGCAGTTGACGCTTACCGTGACGGAGCCTCTCTGGAACTGGCTAGAGACCCCGCGGTTTGATTGGCGGACGCCGATGACCGAGCGTCTTGGCGCGCGTTTCACAGTCGAGAAAGGCGCGTCGGTCGACGTCAGGAGTGACCGATGAGCCAGCTCTGTCCGATTTGCAGGAAGCGTGACTGCGTCGAAGCCTACAAACCGTTCTGCTCGAAGCGCTGCGCGGATATCGACCTCGGCCGCTGGTTCAACGGCAGCTACGCCATTCAGACGGAAGAGCCCGCTCCGATTGCCGATCCCGTACCGGACGCCGCCAACGACTAGCGAAGGCTCTCGAACGGGGCTTTGGCGTCGCAGAAGAATGCGTCATGCCCCACATTCCCGTGGGCTTCGTCGATACCCTTGGCTGTGACGTAGGAGAAGGCGCTCACCTGCGTGCCGTCCTCGTGGTAGTCGCGAACCAGCTCGGCGCTGATCTGATTGGCGGGCACGCAGACCCAATCGACCAGATCTCTCAACTCACCGCGGAGCGGACCGTCCACGAACCAACCTGACCGCTCCCCGTGGACACGGCGTCTTTCCGGCCTGGCGATCCGTCCATCTTTTGCGGCAAAAACCTGGTGTTTGGCTTTGGTCGCCGCATCGGGTTCGCGACACCAATGGGACAGGCAGAGAGAGGCGGACGTGTCCAGATCACGGACCGCGTAAAGGACTTCCGGCAGCCAGGAGACCCAGACGATACGGTCTAGCAGGCGGTGCTTGGCGCACAGCGCGTAGATGGCGTCTTCGAAGCCCGCATCCTTCACGTCCACGAGAAGTCGGCATGTCGTATTGGTGTGTGACGCAATCGCGCCGAACAGCGCGTCCGCCGTCGGCATTCGTGCAAAGTCGCCGCCGAGGTGCTCACGCTCAGACTCTCTGACATCGCAAATGTGCCGGAGTGTGCCGGATGCGTCGAGCGCCGCTTCGTCATGCGTGATGATCGGCGTTCCGCACCGCGTCACCCTGATGTCGAATTCAATTTGCTGGACCCCGTAGTCCAGCGCCGCCCAGCATCCGTCCAGCGTGCTTTCATGTGCGGCAAAGCCACGGAAACGGTGGGAGATCAGCTGGTCGAAACGGGTCATGCCCGTTGACTAGTGCGGATTGGCGGGAAGGGGAATGGTGCCCGAACCTGGATTTGAACCAGGGACACACGGATTTTCAATCCGTTGCTCTACCAACTGAGCTATTCGGGCCTCTTTCCGAGGCGCGTCTATAGGGAGGTGGTTGGTCGCTGTCCACCGGGTTTGATGCACAAAATCAGCGCCTATCCCAGATGGATCTGGCCTTTGGGATATTGCGTCAGCGGCGGACGCTGAGACGCGATAAAATAGCCCAGTGTCAACGGACCCAGACGTCCGAGAAACATCAAGACCATGAGCGTGGTCCGGCCTGTCTGGTCAAGCTCACCCGTTATCCCACGCGACAGCCCGACCGTGCCGAGGGCGGAAGTCGATTCGAACATCAGATCGATCATGTCGATCCCTTGCGTGGCGAGCAGGATGAAGGTCGCCGTCACAAACACGATGAATGTGACCATGCCCAGGGCGAGGGCCTTATGGACTTGCTGCGTATCGACAGATGTCCGGAAAACGCGGATGTGCCTGGTCTTGCGGAAGTAGGCGATGGCCGCGAGGACCAGCACCAGAACGGTCGTGACTTTGATCCCGCCCGCCGTGGATCCTGTTCCCCCGCCGATGATCATCAGCACCATGACCATCCAGGTCGTCGCGTCACCCAGCTCCGCGCTGTCCACGGCTGTGAAGCCCGCCGTTCTAGGCGTTGCCGCCTGGAAGAAGGCGAGGGACCAACGTGCAAAGTCGTTGCTCGCTTGTCCCAGCGTCGCGGAGTTCTCGCGCTCTAGCAGGAAGAAGGCGAGTGTCGGAATGACGATCAAGGCCGCCGTGCCGACAATCATCAGGCGGGAATGCAGGTCCAGTTTCGACCATCGCCGACTGTGCCGGATGTCTACGTAGACGATGAAGCCGAGCGAGGAGAGCACAAAGGTCGTGCCCACCGTGAGGAGGACGAGCGGCTGATCCGCATAATCTTTCAGGCTGCTCCCGAACAGGTCGAAGCCTGCATGGTTGAAGGCGGACACGGCGTGGAAGACCGCCATCCAAGCGCCGCGTTGCCACCCCATCTCCGGAATCCAGAGCGCGGCAAGAATGACTGCACAGAGCATCTGCCCGATCACGACGATTGTCACGATCCGCCGAACAAGATGCAGAATGCGTGTTTTCTGTCCCGCCCCGACTTCGGAGGTCAGCAAGGCTCTGCGTTCCACGCCCACGGTCATTCCAAGCGCGGAGAGCACAAAAACTGTCAGGGTGATCAAGCCAACTCCTCCAAACTGGATGAGAAGAAGAAGGATGACTTCCCCGAACCCCGTCAGTTCCTCTCCGACATTGAAGACGGAGAGTCCGGTCACGGTGATCGCCGATGTGGCCGTAAACGCGGCCTCGGACAGGGTCAGGCCGTTGACGGAGCTAATGGGCAGCCAAAGCAGGACCGTGCCCAGACAGACAAAAGCCGCGTAGAGCGCCGCTATCTTGAGAGATGCCGGCACGAAGGGGCGCTTACGCTGCGTCGAGCCCGAACATCGCCTCGGCCATGCGACGGCCTTCATCGACCTCCGGGGTCAGGACAGCATCGACGCCAATCGCGTTCAATATGGACGTTTGGGTGTCGGATTGCGATTTCGAGAAAAGGCGTTTCGCGCCGAGAGTTTTGGCGTTCTGCGTGGCCAGAAGGTTGGCTTCGACATTGGCGCCAATTGCGACGATGACGACGTCCTGGTCGTCCAGCGCGCATTCCTTCAACGCACGCGGGTCCGTGGCGTCGGCCATGATGGTGTTGTCGAGCTCGGCATGGTGACGGTCCACCAAGGGCTGCCGATGGTCCACGCCGACGACCCGGACGCCTTTTTCGGTCAGGGACCGCGCCAGGGACAGGCCGAACGTCCCGAGGCCAATGACGGCAATGCTCTTGTCGTTGGAAAACATGTCGTCACCCTAGGCTGCTTTCGGTCGGAAGAGGGATGAGAGGCCTCTCACATCCCTTATTCGTTAACGCCAAGCAGGTTCCCAGTTCCGGAATGTCCACAGACAGTGGGAAACGCGATGATCACACGGGTTAACGCTGCCAATGATTCGTGGCACAGGCGGGCCATGAGCAAACTCTCCAAAAGCCAACGCGAACATCGCGATATGGCCAATGCCATCACCGCCCTGTCAATGGATGCGGTCCAACGCGCCAATTCGGGCCACCCGGGCATGCCGATGGGCATGGCGGACGCAGCGACCGTCCTGTTCTCGCAATTCCTGAAATTCGATCCTGAAAACCCGGACTGGGCCGACCGTGACCGGTTCATCCTGTCTGCGGGCCACGGCTCCATGCTGATCTACAGCCTGCTCCACCTGACGGGCTACAAGGCGGTGACGATGGACCAGATC
>CAYULR010000027.1:0-8498 GCA_964445685.1 uncultured Algimonas sp. | reverse complement strand
TCACTGCGGGACACCCGGAATATGGTCACGTTCCCGGCGTCGAGACTACGACGGGCCCGCTGGGGCAGGGGATTTCGAACGCCGTGGGCTTCGCGCTCGCCGAACGTCACCTGAATGCGCGCTACGGCGACGATCTGGTGAACCACAAGACCTACGTCATCGCGGGCGATGGCTGCCTGATGGAGGGCATCAGCCAGGAAGCGATCAGCCTAGCTGGGCATCTCGGCCTGAACCGTCTGATTGTCCTCTGGGACGACAACGAAATCACGATCGACGGGGCGGTGTCGCTGTCCGACTCGACCAACCAGAAGAAACGTTTTGAAGCCTGCGGCTGGAACGTCATGGCGTTGGATGGTCACAATCCGGACGCGGTCGCCAACGCGCTCAACCGGGCACAGGACTCCGAGAAGCCGGTTCTGATCGCCTGCAAGACCACGATCGGGAAGGGCGCGCCGACCAAGGCAGGCCTGAACAAGGCGCACGGCTCTCCGCTCGGCGACGACGAAATCGCAGGCGTGCGCGAAGCCATCGGATGGGATCACGCGCCCTTCGAGGTGCCCGAAGATGTCTATGCACTCTGGAAAGCACCGGGTCGCAAGGGACACGCCGCGCACCGCGCCTGGGGTGAGCGTCTGTCCGTGTCCGAGCACCGGGAAGACTTCGAACGCGCCATGTCGGGCGATCTGCAGTCCGGTTGGGACGAGGCCTTCCAGGAGTACAAGGGGTCCGTGGCGTCCGAGCAGCCGACAATGGCAACCCGGGCCGCCAGCGGCAAAGCCCTTGTCCCGCTGACGGAAAGCCTGACCGACATGATTTCCGGGTCCGCCGACCTAGAAGGGTCCAACAAGACGCGGACGCCCGCGACATCGACCGATATTCAGAAGGGGCAATATGGCGGCCGGTTCGTCAATTACGGCATCCGCGAACATGGCATGGCGGCTGCGATGAACGGCATGGCGCTGCACGGTGGCGTCATTCCCTATTCGGGCCTCTTCATGGTGTTCATGGACTATTGCCGCCCATCTGTGCGTCTTGCGGCTCTCATGGGCATCCGTTCCATCTTCGTGGCCACGCATGATTCCATTGGTGTCGGCGAAGATGGCCCGACGCACCAGCCGGTCGAGCACCTTGCCTCGCTCCGTGCGATCCCGAACACCTATACCTACCGTCCGGCCGATGCGCTGGAGACGGCGGAGTGCTGGGAGCTGGCTGTGCAGCGCAAGGACGCACCCAGCGTCATGGCGCTGACCCGTCAGAACGTGCCTGCCGTGCGCAGCGACGCGGCGACCAATTGGTGCGAGCGCGGCGGATATGTCCTTCGCGCCGGGAAGGGCGTGGACGATATCGTGCTGATCGGCACAGGCTCTGAAGTGCATCTGTGCGTCGAAGCGGCCGAACGTCTGGCCGCAGACGCTATCTCGGCGCGCGTCGTCTCCATCCCGTGTATGGATATCTTCCTGGAGCAGGACGAAAAGTACATCCGGTCCGTTCTGGGCAAAGACTTGCCAAAGGTCGCGGTCGAAGCCGGTATCCGTCAGGGCTGGGACGCCCTGATCGGTCGAGAGGGGACGTTTATCGGCATGGACGGCTTCGGGGCGTCGGCTCCGGGCGCGGACCTGTTCAAGCATTTCGGCATCACGGCTGACGCCGTTGTCGATGCGGCCAAGACGGCACTCGGCCAGTGAAGGAACTTCCGGGAGACGTCTTCGTCACGGGCCAGCTCATGCCAGCCCAGCTGCAGGCTTTGGCCGAGCAGGGCGTGATGTGTTTCATCAACAACCGCCCGGACGAGGAAGCTCCGCTCCAACCCCTGTCGGAGGAGCTCGAGAAAGCCGCCATGGCCATGTCGCTCGACTACTTCCACATCCCGATGGCCGGCGGCCTTTCGCAAGGGCTGATCGATGCCTCCGTCAATGCGTTCGAGAACGCTCCCCGGCCGATCGTTGCGTTCTGTGCGTCCGGCATGCGCTCTGCTGCGCTGTGGGCCTTTGCGCATGTCGGAAAGCTCGGCGTGGACGGCGTTCTGAAAGCCACGGCCGATGTCGGCATCCCACTCGAGCAGCTGCGCCAGCCACTGACGGCGTACAGCCAAGGACTGGCAGGCTGATCCTCCGGGTTCAGGCCCTATCCGCTGCGGGCGGACCTGCCGCGTGAGCGGTGCCTTTAAATCTGCCCTCACATCCCAATGGGGTTGGGTGAGGGGGTATGGCCCTTCGACCTTCAGCAAGGATCTCGTCGCCGCGATCGTCGTGACGATCCTGCTCGTGCCGCAATCACTCGCCTATGCTTTACTGGCGGGTCTGCCGCCCAAAGTGGGTATCTACGCTTCCATAACCCCGCTTGTGGCCTACGCGCTGCTGGGCAGCTCGCGGCAGTTGAACGTTGGGCCGACCGCAGTCATCTCGCTTATGACGGCCAGCACGATCGCCGCCTTGCCCGAAGAGGTCCGCATCATCGGGGCTGCGGTTCTCGCACTGATGGTCGGAGCCATGTTGATCGGAGCAGGCTTGCTGAAAGCCGGGTTCCTGATGAACTTCGTTTCGCGCCCGGTCGTGTCGGCCTACATAACGGGCGCGGCGTTTCTGATCATAATCAGTCAGTTGCGACACATATTTGGTGTCGATGGAGGCGGGCGAACGGCGTTTGCCATGATCGGGAACCTTCGGGACCAGGTCTCTCAAACCAGCCTTGTCACCGTCCTTGTCGGGGGCGCGGCGTTGCTGAGCTTCTACCTGGCCCGGAACAGCGTGGCCTACCGGCTCGTCCGTGCGGGAATGTCGAGTCGCCGCGCCAAGATGGCGTCCCGCATGGCTCCCATCCTCATCATCGCGGTCTTCATCGCCATCAGCGCCGTGGCCGCGCTCGATGAGCAGGGGTTGGCGATCGTCGGATACGTCCCTGGGGGCCTGCCGCCATTCCGCTTTCCCGTGGTCGACGCCGCTTTGGCTCAGTCTCTGATCGTTCCTGCCGCCGTCATCGCCATCGTCGCCTTCGTCGACAGTACATCGACAGCGCAGGAGCTGGCCGCGCGTCAGAGGGCGTCCATCAATGCCAACAGGGAGCTCTTCGGACTGGGTGCCGCCAACGTCGCGGCGGGTTTGTCTGCGGGCTACGCTGTCAACGGGTCCATGTCGCGGTCGGCTGTGAACGCCTCCGCAGGTGGGGAGACGCCACTCAGCGGATTGATGGTGGCCGCCATGATGGCCGTCACGGCCATGTTTTTAACCCCGTTGCTGGAACCGCTCCCCCTGTCGGTTCTGGCCGCCCTCATCATCATCGCCTGCCTCAGCCTTCTGGACTTCAAATCGATCTGGAGGACGTGGGTCTATTCCCGCATGGACGGGCTGACGGCCGTGGCGACTTTCCTGTCTGTCCTGCTGCTCGGGGTCCAATACGGTGTGCTCGTGGGCGTGGTGCTCGCCATGGCGTTGCACATACGCACGACGGTCAATCCGCACATGCCGCTCGTTGGACGCTTCCCCGGGACGGAACATTACCGGGACGCGACCCGCTTCGTCGTCGAGACGGACGACCAGGTGAAGACGATGCGGATCGATGAGAGCCTCTACTATGCCAATGCCCGGACGCTGGAAGACCGGGTAGCGGAAGTTGTCTCGGAAAATGAGGGCGTTACGGACCTGATCCTCATGTGCACCGCCGTAAACCGGATCGATGCATCCGCGCTCAATTCCCTGGAGACGATCAATGAACGCCTCCGCTCGGCTGGCATCCGGCTGCACTTCTCCGACATGCAGAGCCGGGTCCGCGAGCGGCTCTTCCGGTCTTCTTTCCTCGACCGGCTGACCGGGCAGATCTTTCTCTCCCAGCACGAAGCGATGGAGACGCTGCGCCCCGACCCGGATTGGTCTTTCCTGGACGACCATATCGACATTCACTGACACGCGAAGCGGGTCCCTTGCGCCGGGCTGCGTGTCTGTCTAACAACGGCGCAACTGCTGACGAAGGACGCTTGGCGGCGCGCATCCGGACCGGACGCGCGACCCAGCGGCCGCGATAGAAAGAATAGCCATGCCGGACGACGAACGGTCCGGCTCCGACGCCGTGGCGGGGTCCGAAGGGACTCCTGCCGCTGACGGCACGAGGAGGCGGGCAAGGCACTCCGACCGGTCCCGGCAGGGACGAGGTCGCCACGGCGGAAAGCCGAACCACAAGCATGGCCGCACGTTTGCCGCCATCGACCTCGGAACCAATAATTGCCGTCTGCTGATCGCGCGCGAAACGCGTGACGGCTTCCGCGTGATCGACAGCTATTCCAAAGTCGTGAAGCTGGGGCAGGGACTCGCCCATAGCGGAGCCTTGGCGCAGGAAAGCATGGATGCGGCCGTGGAAGCGCTGAAGGTTTGTGCCCGCAAGATGAAGTCCAAGCATGTGAAGCGCTGGCGCTGCGTCGCGACCGAAGCCTGCCGCCGGGCCGATAATGGCGATGCGTTTCTCGACCGCGTCAAGGCCGAGTCCGGCCTGTCCCTGGAAGTCATTTCCCCGCGTGTCGAAGCGCGGCTGGCCGTGATGGGTTGCATGAAGCTGATCGACAAGACCAAGGATGTTGCGCTCGTCATCGACATAGGCGGAGGCTCGACCGAACTGTCCTGGGTCGACGTTCGCAAATTGCGCGACGGCGACGAGCACAAGCTCCACCGTCCGCCGATCAGTGCTTGGTGCTCGCTGCCGCTGGGTGTGGTGACATTGTCCGACCGCGTGCCGGAGCATGAAGACCGCGCGACTTGGTACGCCGACATGAAACAAGTCGTCCGCGACGAGATCAAGGCTCAGAACTGCGAAACCCGTTTCGTCCGGGCGTTCGAAGAAGGTCGGGGGCACCTGATCGGGACAAGCGGGACAATCACTTCGCTCGCCGGTATTCATCTGAAGCTGCCCTATTACCAACGCAACAAGGTGGATGGCCTCTGGCTGCGCTCCCACGATGCCGTCACGGTGGCGCGGGACATGGCATCCCGCTCTCCCGAAGACCGTGCCAAGGAGCCCTGTATCGGCGAGGACCGGGCCAGACTGCTCGTTGCAGGGTGCGCGATCATCGACGTCATCTGCGAGATGTGGCCGTCCAAGATGATCCGTGTCGCGGATCGGGGATTGCGCGAAGGCATGCTGATCGGTCTCATCGGGTCCAACCGGCCCGGTAAGGCTCACCCATCCAAGAGCGAAAGGCCTGCCGAAGCGCAGGATGCTGCGGAATGAGTGACGACAAGATGAGCGGCGGCAAACCCAGCGGAGAGAAGCGCTCCCGCAGGACGAAGCCGCAAGCCGACAATGCGACCCGCATGCTGACCAAGAAGGTTCGGACCGCAAAGGGCCGCAAGCTTAGCTCGAAACGCTGGATCGAACGCCAGATCAACGATCCGTATGTGCAGAAGGCCAAGGAACTCGGCTACCGCTCACGGGCAGCATTCAAGCTCGAAGAATTGGATGACCGCTACTCGCTCATCGGGCGTGAGTCGCTCATCGTTGACCTGGGCTGCGCGCCTGGCGGTTGGATGCAGGCCGCCTTCAAACGCGGGGCAAAGCGAATCGTCGGTATCGATATCCTTCCCGTCGAAGCCGTGCCGAACGCGGAAATCCTGCATCTTGACTTCATGGCCGACGACGCGCCGGAGAAATTGAAAGCCCATCTGGACCGCGCTCCAGATCTGGTCATGTCGGATTTGGCCGCGAACACGACCGGTCACCGCCAGACAGACCATTTGAAGACCGTGGCGCTCGTGGAAGCCGCGGCAGAGTTCGCCATGGACGTGCTCGGCCCGGGCGGACACTTCGTGACCAAGGTCTTCCAAGGCGGCGCGGAGGAAACCTTGCTGAAACGCCTCCGGGACCGTTTCGAATTCGTCCGCCACGCCAAACCGAAAAGCTCCCGTAAGGGCTCGCCGGAAATCTATCTGGTGGCGAAGACCTTCAAAGGCTGACGAAGCGCAGTTGTGGATCGTTCGATGACGTCCTGTTGCAACCCAAGGCATCAGAGATCGTCCCGGCGGAAGCGAAGCTCGGTACAAAGCTGACTCGCGGCATAGAGATGAACGTCCCGCTGCTCAGCGCAGCCATGGACACGGTGACGGAAGCGCCCCTGGCCATTGCGGTCGCGCAGATTGGCGGCATGGGCGTCATTCACCGGAACCTGTCCATCGAGGAACAGGCCGAAGAAGTCCGCAAGGTCAAGCGGTTCGAAAGCGGCATGGTCGTCAATCCAGTGACGATCTCACCGGAGGCCACACGGGCTGAACTTGCCGCCGTGGGAGAGCGCTACAACATCTCCGGTCTCCCCGTGACGGAGAAGAACGGAAAGCTGGTCGGTATCGTCACCAACCGCGATGTTCGTTTCTCCGACGATCCGAACCAGAAGGTCCGCGACCTGATGACGACGGATCTTGTGACGGCCCCTGTCGGCGTCACGCAGGAAAAGGCGCGCGCGCTGCTGTATGAAAACCGGCTCGAAAAACTCCTCATCGTCGATGACAATTACCGCTGCGTCGGCCTGATCACCGTCAAGGACATGGAAAAGGCCTCGAACTTCCCCAATGCCTGCAAGGACGCCTCCGGCAGTCTGCGCGTGGCGGCGGCCTCGACCGTTGGCGATGCGGGCTATGAACGGGCTGTTGCCCTGATCGAAGCAGGCGTTGACGCGCTCGTCATCGATACGGCCCATGGCCATAGCAGCGCCGTCGGCAAGCAGGTGGAGCGCATCAAGGCAAGCCATCCCGACA
Organism: uncultured Algimonas sp.; assembly: GCA_964445685.1. GTDB lineage: Bacteria > Pseudomonadota > Alphaproteobacteria > Caulobacterales > Maricaulaceae > Litorimonas. The sequence continues at coordinate 1,767 of CAYULR010000027.1, read as the reverse complement.
CGCAGATCGTTGCGGGCAACATCGCGACCGCTTCGGCCGCCGAAGCCCTGATCGCTTCGGGTGCCGACGCGCTGAAGGTCGGCATCGGACCGGGCTCGATCTGCACGACCCGCATCGTGGCCGGTATCGGGGTCCCGCAGTTGACGGCCATTTTAGACGTTTGCAGCATTGCCTCCGACGCAGGCGTCCCGGTCATTGCCGATGGCGGTATCAAATACTCCGGCGACATGGCCAAGGCGCTCGCCGCTGGTGCATCGTCGGTCATGATCGGATCGATGCTCGCGGGCACGGAAGAAGCTTCCGGCGAAGTATTCCTGTACCAGGGGCGCCAGTACAAAGCCTATCGCGACATGGGTTCCGTCGCCGCCATGGCGCGCGGCTCAGCCGACCGCTACTTCCAGAAGGAAGTCTCAGATACGATGAAGCTCGTTCCGGAAGGCATTGAGGGGCGCGTCGCCTATAAGGGCCCGGTCGGCCCGATCCTGCACCAATTGCTCGGCGGTCTTCGGGCGGCCATGGGCTACACAGGGTCCGAGACGATGGACGACTTCCACCGCAACGCCGAATTCGTCCGCATCACGGGCGCCGGTCTGCGGGAGAGCCATGTCCACGACGTGCACATCGCACGCGAAGCACCGAACTACTCGATGCCGGGATGAGGGCTGCTCTCGACCCCATGATCTACCCTCTGCTGGCGCAGGTCGGATTGACGCTCTGCGTCATCGGCCTGCTCGGCATTCTGCGCGTGACCCATATCCGCAAGGCGGGTTTCAAAGCCGTCTTGCGCAACGGTTTCCCGGCCAAGGCGGAACAGACCAGCGCGAACCTGAAACACCAGTTCGAAGCTCCCGTGCTGTTCTACGTTTTGGGCCTGCTATTCGTCACAACGCTCGAGACGACGAGCGTCGCCCTCGTCCTGGCTTGGGCCTACGTCGCGTTGCGGGTGATCCATGCGGGCATTCAGCTGACGCATGACACCATATTCCCATGGCGGTTCGGGACCTTTGTAGTCAGCATGGGCGTGCTCATCGCGCTGTTCGCCGTCGCGCTCTTGCAAGGTTTCGCAGCATGAGGCTTGGTGGACGCATCGCAGCGGCCGAGGAGGTCCTGCAGGACATTCTTACCCGTCGCACGCCCGTGGGCATGGCTCTGAGGGATTGGTCGAAGGCGCACCGCTTTGCGGGCTCCAAGGACCGGGCGGCCATTGGCAATATCGTTCACGACGCGCTTCGCCGCCGGTCCAGCTTCGCCTACCGGATGGATGATGACAGCCCGCGTGCCTTGGCCTTCGCGGCGACGGTCTGGGGCTGCGGCGTGTCGATGCCGCAACTCGGTTTCGCGGACGACAAGTTTGCGCCAAGGTCCCTGTCGGACGCCGAGCGCCGCAATCTGGAAGGGCGCATCGACCTGTCCGACGCGCCGGAGTGGATCCGCGCCGACGTGCCGGAGTGGCTCTGGCCTGCCTTCGAGAACAACTTCACCGACGAAGCGGTGGAGGAGGGGGCGGCCCTCGCGCAGCGCCCGCCTCTCGACCTTCGGGTCAACACCATCAAGGCACAGCGAGACACGCTCTCTCTCAAGGATGCGACTCCGACCGCCCTGTCGCCTCTCGGTCTGCGCTTTCCGCCTGTCGACGGGTTCGGGCGGCATCCCGATGTCCAGTCCATGTCGGAATACCAGCGAGGGCTGGTCGAAATACAGGATGAGGGCAGCCAGCTCGTCAGCCTGTTCTGCGCCGCCAAGCCCGGCGAACGCGTCCTGGACTAT